>DATKFT010000909.1:0-10915 GCA_035544335.1 Pseudorhodoferax sp. | reverse complement strand
TGCTGTCGCCAAAGCCCAGGTTGATCAGAAAGTTGGCCTGCCAACGGCCATCCGGAAAGAACTCCGCGTCGACCTGGCCGGCATCGAAGCCGCTCATGGGCCCGCAGTCCAGGCCCAGGGCGCGCGCGGCCATCAGGAAGTAGGCACCGCCCAGCGTGGCGTTGCGCTGGGCCGTGCCCTGCGCCAGCACGGCATCGCGCTCGAACAGCCCGCGCGCGCCCTCGCGGTGCCAGACCTGCGGCAGGTGCTCGAAAAAGCGCGTGTCCGTGGCCACGATCACGGTCACGGGGGCGGACATGGTCTTGTCCAGATTGCCCGCCGAGAGCGCAGGCCGCAGGCGCTCGCGCGCCGCGCGCGTCGTGAGGAACACATAGCGCGCAGGCTGCGTGTTCATCGAGGTCGGTCCCATGCGGGCGATCTCGTAGATCTGCTGCAGCATCGGCAGCGGCACGGCCTGGTCGAGGAAGCCATTGGCGGAACGGGCGTGCAGGAAGATCTGGTCCAGGGGTGTGGGCATGTGGCGCCTCGCGGGTTGGGGATCGGTGGCAGGACCACCACGGTGTCGCTGGATGCGCAACCGGACGGGACAGGGCAAGGAGCACGTCGCCCCGCGTCCCTCCGGCCAGCATCAGTCGGCCAGCAGCGTGACCTCCACGTCGCCGTGCCCCTGCTGCACGAGCCGTTCCACGGCCGCGCTGCAGTGGTCCGTGATGGGCAGGTCCAGCCCCTGCTCCCTGGCGATCTGCAGTGCCAGGGCCAGGTCCTTGGCCACCAGGCGCAGCGGTCCATTGGCGTTGTAGGCGCGCGTCTTCAGGCTGTCGGCGCGCGACTGGTAGTGGCGCGAACCGACGATGCTGGCGTTCAGCGCGTCGACCAGTGCCGCGCGCGGCAAGCCGTTGCGCTCGCCGAATGCCAGCGCTTCGCCAATCAGCGAGGTGCTGGCGACCACCATGAGGTTGATCGCGAGCTTGAGCACACGGGCCGCCTCGGCCGCACCCACGTGCTGCTGGTGGCGCGACACATGCGCCAGCAAGGCACGCGCCTGCACGGCATCGGCCTCGTCGCCGGACGTGAACACGCTCAGTTCGCCGCGCTCGGCCAGGCCGACCGAACCCGAGATCGGCGCACGCAGGTAGCGCACGCCGGCCGCCTGCAAGCGCTCGGCCACGCGGGCCGAGGCCGCGGGCGACACGGTGCTCATCTCGACCAGCAGGCTGCCGGGCGGCATCGCGGCCGCCAGCCCCTGCGGTCCGTCCACGAGGCTGCACAGCGCCGCATCGTCGAACACGGTGGAGAACACGGTCTGCGCGCCGTGCACGGCCTGCGCGACGGAAGCGGCGGCGACCAGGCCTTGCGCTGCGGCCTGCTGCAGGCGCTGCGCGTCGCGGTCGAACACGCGCACGCCCACACCGTGCTGCGCGAGCCGGCACGCCATCGGCAGCCCCATCGCACCGACGCCGATCCAGGCCACGCCGGGAACGTCGGCGCTCATGCCGCACTCCCCGGGTCGGCCTGCGCGGGCCGGCAGGCTGGCCGCCCCTTGGCTCCACAGGCGTCGCAGTGTGGTTCGCCCCGCATGGCCCGGCCGCACTCAGGCCACGAGTTCGTCGCGGATCGCATTGCGCAGCAGGCCGATCTGTTCGATCTCGACCTCCACCGTGTCACCATCCTTCATCCAGACCGGTGGCTTGTGGCCCAGGCCCACCCCGGCCGGGGTGCCGGTCCAGATCACGTCGCCCGGCTGCAGCGTCATGGCTTCGCTGACCGTGGAGATGATGCTGGCCACGTCGTAGATCATGTCGCGCGTGTTGGCCGACTGCACGGTGCGGCCGTTCAGGCGCGTCTCGATCTTCAGGCCGGCACCGCCGGCCGGCAGCTCGTCCGCCGTCACGAGGTAGGGGCCCCAGGCGCCCGTGCCGTCGAAGTTCTTGCCCACGGTCCACTGCGGCGACTTGAACTGGTAGTCGCGCACCGACACCTCGTTGCCCACGGCATAGCCGAACACGCAGTCGAGCGCCTGCGCCTGCGCGATGCGGCGCCCGCCGCTGCCCAGCACGATGACCATCTCGGCCTCGTAGTCGAGCTGCTCGCTGATGCGGGGACGCTGGATCACCGCGGCGTGGCCGGTCGTGGCCGTGGCCACGCGCAGGAACAGCGTGGGGTAGCCGGGCTGCTCGTACGGACTCTCCTTGGTGTGGTCCGCATAGTTGAGTCCGACGCAGATGATCTTGGGCGGCTCCACCGACGGCGGCAGGAAGACCACCGCCTCGGGCTGGACCGTGCGCCGGCTGGCCTGCAGCAAGGCGCCAAAGCCGGCCAGGTCGGTGCCGCGGCGCACCAGCGTGCCGATGTCGGCATCGCCGTCGAAGACGGCCAGGCCGTGCGCGGTCAGGGCGCCGGCGCGCGTGTGGCCGTCGAGAAGAAAGGTCGCGAGTTTCATGGTGGTCCTTGGTACGGATGGGAAATCGGGGGATGCGTCAGCCGCGGGGTTCGTGGCGCGCCGCCATGGCGACGAAGCGGGCCGGCTCCATGGGCGGGCCCCAGGCGTAGAGCGAGGCGTCGTCCAGCGGCACGAGCTTGGGCGGGGTGCCGGGGCGCACGAGGTCGCCGTCGGTGAAGTGCTCGGCGATGTTGCCGCTCGGATCGAACCAGTAGTCGAAGATCTGGCTGCCGTAGACATGCCGGCCGATGCCCCAGGTGTGCGTCCAGCCCTGGCGGCCCAGCCACTGGTTGCCCATGGCCTGCGTGTCCAGGTCCTCGACCTCGAACGACACGTGGTGCACGCGGGGATGCGGGTCGGGAAACAGCGCCAGCGAATGGTGGTCGGTCCATGCGCCATCGCCTTGCAGGTGCATGAAGGCGCCGACCTGGTCGTCCTGGTCCTTGCCATACATGATGTCCGAGGGCTGCAGGCCCAGGCGCGACTGCATCCAGGCGAAGTTGCGCCGGAAGTCGCAGGTCAGCAGGGCGATGTGGCCCAGGCGCAGCACCGGGGCGGCCTCCAGCGGCGCGCGCAGGACCTCGCCATGGCGCCGCTTGGCGCTGCCGTTGTTCACGGTCAGCGGCGCCCGCGTGGCCAGCGCGGGATAGGGCGCGATGCCGTGCACGATCTCGAACGGCAGGCCGTCCGGACTCGTCAGCGTGACCTTCTCGCCACCGCCCTCGCGCAAGATCGGCGTGATCGCGGAAGCTTCCGGAAAGCGTGCCGCGGCCTCCAGGTCGGCCCGCGTGCTCGCCGTGAAGGCGATGGCCGCGAGGCCCGGCCGTTCGGCCTGGCGTGCCACGTAGCAATAGCTGCGCGCCAGCGCCGGGCGGAACGCGATCTCGCCGTCGCTGCGGTAGGCCAGGCGCAGGCCGAAGTCCTGGTAGAAGCGTTCGGCCGCGCCGAGGTCGGGGTGGTCGAACACGACGTAGGCGATGTCGGTGATGGCCATAAAGTCTCCTGTGTGGGATGTGGAAAGCGCGTCAGGCGGCCGGCAGCGGCGTGGCGCAGTACGCCGCCAGGCACAGCCCGGTCTGCGTGCGGTGCCAGACGGCCAGAAAGCGGTTGTGCATCCGGCGGTCGACGCCCTGGACGCTGGCGTGCATGCGCACGCGGCCCGTGGCCCACAGGCCCTCGCCGAGCGCGAAGGCCTGGACCTCCTGCTCGTCGATCGCGTGGTAGCGGTAGTCGCCGCGCGCCAGCGCCGCCAGGTAGCCGGCCCTGTCTTCGCAGGCGCCGTTGGAGTGCGTGTAGCGCAGGTTCGCGTCGAGCACGGCCGCGATCTGGTCCAGGTCCATGCGCAGCAGGGCCTGCCGGCGTTGCTGCATGGCCGCCGCCAGTTCGGCCGGCACCGTGGTGTCATGTGGGAGTTCAGCCATGGAGATACGCTTTCACAAGGGATTTGTCGGACAGCATCGCGGGCCAGCCGCCGCGCGGCACCTCATGGACCACCCGGCCCACGGACAGCACATAGGCGCGGTCGGTCATCTCCGAGGCCACGGCCACGCTCTGCTCGACGAGCAGGATGCTCATGCCGCGTTCGCGCAGGCGGTTGAGCACCGTGAGGATCTCCTTGACCACCTTGGGCGCCAGGCCTGTCGTGAGCTCGTCCATGACCAGCAGCCGCGGTTGCAGCAGCAAGGCGCGCGCGATCGCCACCATCTGCTGCTGGCCACCTGACAGCAGCCCGACGCGGGCATGCGCCCGTTCGCGCACGACGTCGAACAGGCCCAGCACCTCGTCCATCGTGAAGCGCGAGCCGCGGTGGCGGGCCCGGCGGCCGGCATGCTCTGCGAGCCGCAGGTTGTCCATGATGCTGAGTTCGGTGAACAGGTTGCGGTTCTCCAGCACCATGGCGATGCCGTGTTCACAGCGCCGGTGGCCGGGCACCGCGGTGATGTCCACGCCATCCATCTCGATGCGCCCGGCCAGCGGCCGCACGAGGCCGGCCAGGCAGCGCACGATGGTGGTCTTGCCGGCCCCGTTGGCGCCGACGATGGAGACCGCCTCGCCCTCGCCGATGTGCATGGCCAGGCCGTGCAGCACGGGAACGCCGTAGCCCGCGGTCAAAGCGTGCGTGTTCAGCATGTTCAGATCCCCAGATAGGCCTCGCGCACACGGGGGTCGTCCTGGACCTGCGCGAGCGTGCCGGTGGCGATGATTTCGCCGAAGTACAGGACATGGGCCTGCGTGCAGACCGTCATGAGCCCCATGTCGTGCGAGACCAGCAGGATCGTGAGGCCCTCGGCATGCAGGGTGCCGATCCAATGCCGCAGCGTCTCGATCTCCTCGCTGTTCAGGCCCGAGGACGGCTCGTCGAGCAAGAGCATGCGGGGCTGACCGATGCAGGCGCGCGCCAGCTCGACGATGCGGCGCTGGCCCGCCGGCAGCCGGCCTGCGGGCTGGTCGAGCAGCTTGGCCAGGCCGAAGCGCTGTGCGCAGGCATGCGCGCGTTCGCGCATGCCGTCCAGCTCGCGCCGCGCCCCGGGCAGGCGCAGCAGCGCGCCGAGCCAGCCTGCGTGCGTGGACTTGTACTCCCCGACCATGAGGTTCTCGTGCACGCTCATGTGCTCGAACACCTTGGGCGTCTGGAAGGTGCGCACCAGCCCGGCGGCGCCGCGGCGCTGCACGCTCCAGCCCGTGACGTCCTGGCCCTGGAACAGCACGCTGCCGGCGCGCGGCGCCAGGAAACCCGAGGCGATGTTGAAGCAGGTGGTCTTGCCGCTGCCATTGGGGCCGAGCAGCCCGACGATGCGCCCCTGCGGCACACCGATGTTGACGTTGGTGAGCACATTGAGGCCGCCGAAATGGTGGGCAACCCCACGCAGCTGCAGCAGCTCCGCGGCGTCCGGCGGCGCGGCGGGCGCGCCGGCATCCGTCCGCGCGGACGGTTCGCGCCGGCGCCCGGCCTGGGCATCTTCGGCCGACATGCGGGCTGCGTTCATGGCGTCTCCTTGCGTTGGAACCAGCGCGCCGTCAGCCCCGTCAGGCCGCCGGGCAAGAGCACCACGACCAGCACGAGGGCGAGGCCGAACAGGACCTGGTGCATGTCGCCGAGCCCGCTCAGCAGCTCGGGCACCAGCGCGACGAACAGCGCGCCGACCACGGTGCCCGGCACGGAGCGCGCGCCGGCGATGACGGGCACCAGCAGAAACAGGATGGAGCGCTCGACCGTGAAGCTCTGCACGCTGACGAAGGACACGTAGTGGGCGAACAGGGAGCCGGCCAGCGCCCCCAGCACGGCGCACAGCGCGAACATCACCGTCTTGATGCGCTGGCCGTCCACGCTCAGCACCTGCGCGGCCGGTGCAGCGTCGCGCATGGCGCGCATCGCCAGGCCCTGGCGGCTGTGCACGAGGTTGTGGGCCAGCCACAGCAGCACGGCCACCACGGGCCAGATGAAGTAGTGGTAGCGCGCGGGGTCCGACAGTTCGATGCCCAGCGGCGCCAGGGGGGCGATGCCGCCCAGGCCCAGCGTGCCGCCCGTGAGCCAGTCCCATTCGAAGAACAGCACGCCGGCGATGCTGCCCAGCGCCAGCGTGGCCAGCGCCAGGTAGAAGCCGCTGAGGCGCAGCACGGGCAGGCCGACCAGCACCGCCGTGGCGGCGGCCGTGGCCATGCCCGCCAGCATGCTGGGCAGCGCCGGCCAGCCCAGCACGGTGGTGCCGTAGCCCGTGGCATAGGCGCCGATGCCGTAGAACGCCGCCTGCCCCAGGTTGACGATGCCGCATTGGCCGAGCAGCAGACCGACGCCCAGGCCACCGATGGCCAGCAGCGCCGCGAAGTTGAACACGTCGAGCAGATGGCGCTGCGCCACCAGCGGCAGCACGGCCCAGGCCACGACGCACAGACCGGCGAGTGCCAGACGCAAGGCAAAGGGTCTCATCGCATCAGCCTCCGGCACGCCCGGCGCGGCCCAGCAGGCCGTTGGGCAGCACGATCATGATCACGATCAGCAGCCCCATGGCCACGGCATCGCGGTAGCCCGAGGGGAAGCCCACGACGGCCAGGGATTCGAGCAGGCCCAGCGCCAGGCCGCCGGCCACGGCGCCGATGGGGTTCGCGATGCCGCCCAGGATGGCCGCGGTGAAGCCCTTGAGCGTGTAGACGATGCCCATGTGGTAGCTCATGGCGATCAGCGGCGTGACCAGGATGCCGGCCACGGCACCGACGGCCCCGCCCAGCAGGAAGGTGTAGAGCCGGGCCCGGTCGACGTCGATGCCCACGGACGTGGCGCCGTCGGGGTCTGCCGATGCGGCGGCCATCGACAGGCCCAGCAGCGTGTGGCGGTAGAACAGGTGCAGCGCGGCCACGACCAGCAGCGCGACCGCGATCAGCCACAGCGCGTGGTGGGGAATGGTCGCCCCGCCGATGTCCAGCACGCCTTCTGCAAAGCTGGGCATCAGGTGCGTGTCGCGGCCCGCGAAGTACAGCGCCGCGGCCGACAGCGTCATGGCCAGGCCGATGGTCAGCAGCAGGAAGCTCTCCTCGCTGGCGTTGCGCCGCTTCATGGGCCGCACCAGCGCCGCGTCGACCAGCGCGCCCGTGGCGGCGCCGGCGAACACGCCGGCCGCGATGGCCAGCGGATAGGGCACGCCCCAGCGTGCCAGGGCGAACACCACCACCAGCGCACCGACGACGGCGAACTCGCCCTGCATCGCGTTGATGATGTGGCTGCCTCGGAAGATCACCGCGATGCCGATGCCGATCAGGGCATAGACGAAGCCGCTGGTGAGGCCGGCCAGCACGGCCTGCAGGATCAGACTTGCGGACATGGATGCACTCCGTTCACGGCCGGCGCGTCACTGCGCGGGCTTGTACGCCAGCCGGCTGTACCTGCCGCCCGTGAGCTTGGCGTAGTTGAAGCTCGACAGGTCCAGGCCGCCCATGTCGGGCGCCGAGAAGTCGAACCGGGCCATCGCCCCCACATACGGACGGCGCATGGCGGCGCAGAGCTTCTCGCCGGAGGCGTCGGCGCCGGCGGTCTGCAGCGCGTCGGCCAGCGCCATCACGGCGTCCCAGGCCGCGGCCGAGAAGTGCTTGGGCAGCTTGCCGTATTCCTTGCGGTAGGCCTCGACGAACTCCTGCTGCGTCGGCAGCGGGTCTTCGGCGATCAGGAACTCGGGAAAGATCACGTTGTCCGCCGCGTCGCCCATGGCCTTGACGGTCTCGTAGGTGGACGAGCCGTGCACCGAGATCATGGGCGCCTCCAGCTTGACCTGGCGCAGCGCGCGGAACGGCACCGACGCGGTCGACATCACGATCACGCCGTCCGGTTTGGCCGCCTTGAGCTTGGCGGCCTGCGTGGTGACGTCCGTGGCCGCGATGTCGAACTTCTCCAGCGCCACGACCTCGACGCCGTATTCCTGCGTGAGCCCCTTCATGCTGTTCCAGATGACCTGGCCGTAGCCGGAGTCGTGCAGCACGCCGATCCTGCCCAGCCTGTGGTCGCGCGCATAGGCCAGCAGGCCGCGCGCGTTGAGCTCCTGGGCCGGGGTCAGGTGGAACACGCAGTTGCGCTGGCGCTCCACCGCCGGCCCCAGGCCCGTGAAGGCGAGCAGCGGCACCTTGGCGTTCTGCGTGATGCCGCCCACGGCCACGGTCTGCGCGATGCCCGAGGTGCCGATGATGGCGCGCACCTTGTGCGTGAAGACCAGCGCGTTGATCTTGGAGACCGCGGAGTCCGGGCTGGACGCGTCGTCCTCCTGCACGATCACGAGCGGCCGGCCCTGGATGCCGCCGCGCGCGTTCAAGACCTTCTGCGCCACCAGCATGCCCTCGCGCTCGGGCAGGCCGACAGAGGCCAGGCCGCCTGTGACGGACAGCAGCGATCCGATGCGGATGGGCTCGCCGCTGGCCGGCGCCTGCGCCGCCACAGGCCCGGCGGCGAAGGCCGCCAGGCAGGCGGCTGCCAGCCAACAGCGCCGGGAGTGCGCGAAGAAGCCCTGGGTCCTGCCTGCATGTCTCATGTCTGCTCCTGGTGGGTCTGTCTCGCTCAGACCATGGGTTTCGGTTGATTTTATAAAATCATATGAATGATGTAATTTTCTTGCGATGATATAAACCCTAATGGATCTCGTACTCTGAGCTGATAGACTGACCGCGGGACGCATTGCCGCCGGCGACGTGCCAGGCACCACTCCATGACCGAACTACCCTCGACGACCCTGGCGGCCCTGGCCCACCCGGACCCTCACCTCCCTGCGGCCATTGCCGCGGATGCCGGCGCGCCCAAGCAGACACGCGCCACGCACCTGCTGGGGCGGCTGCGCGAGGCGGTGATCACGGGCAAGCTGCCCCCGGGCGAGCGCCTGGTGGTCGCCGCGCTGGCGGAGTCCTTCCAGGCCGGGCAGACGCCGATCCGCGAAGCCCTGATGCGGCTGGCCAGCGAAGGCTTCGTGGTACAGGAAGACCAGCGCGGCTTTGCCGTCGCACCCATCAGCCGGGCCGAGCTCATCGACCTCACGCAGGCGCGGGCCGAAATCGAGAGCCTGGCCATGGGCTGGTCCATCCAGCATGGCGGCGACGATTGGGAAGCGGGGCTGCTGGCGGCCTGCCACCGCCTGCTCAAGCTGCCCAAGCTGACGGCCGATGGGCACAGCATCGCGCCAGGCTGGAGCGAGCGGCACCTGGCCTTCCACCAGGCCTTGATGGCGGGCTGCCCCAACCGCGTCGTGCTCCAGCTCAGCGCCCTGCTGAGCGAGCGCGCGGAGCGCTACCGGCACCTGTCGGTGCGCTACCTGAAGACACCGCGCGACGACCGGGCGGAACACGAGGCCATGGCCCAGGCCGCGCTCGCGCGCGACACGACCGCGGCCGTCCACCTGGTGCGGCGCCACATCGAGATCACCGGCGAGATCCTGCCCGCGGAGATCGACAACACCTAGGAGCCCGCGCAGGCCTGCTGCAGCCGGCGCCACGCTGCGGGCCGAGAGGCGGCCGGAGCCCGGCCTAAGATCGGCATTTTCCGCACGGACCTGCCATGACCGCCCTGCTCGACGCCATCCAGATCGAAACCGCCCCTTCGCCCACCGCCGCCGTGATCTGGATGCACGGCCTGGGCGCCAGCGGCGACGACTTCGCCGCCATCGTGCCCGAGCTTGACCTGGCCGGCTGCGCGGCCATCCGCTTCGTGTTCCCGCATGCGCCGGTCATGCCCGTCAGCATCAACAACGGCTATGCCATGCCGGCCTGGTACGACATCTACCAGCCTGAACCCGTGCGGCGCGAGGATGCGGACGGCATCGCGCGCTCGGCCCGCGCCATCGAGGCACTGATCGCACGCGAGGTGGCGCGCGGCATCCCGGCCCGGCGCATCGTGCTGGCCGGCTTCTCACAGGGCTGCGCGATGACGCTGCACACGGGGCTGCGCCATCCCGAGCGGCTGGCCGGGCTCATCGCGCTGTCGGGCTACCTGCCGCTGGCCGCCACGCTGGCGGCGGAGCGGCATCCGGCCAACTTCGCCACGCCCATCTTCATGGCCCATGGCAGCGAAGACCCCATGGTGGTGCTACCGCGCGCCGAGGCCTCGCGCGATGCGCTGCAGGCGCTGGGCTATGCGGTCCAGTGGCACACCTACCCGATGCCGCACAGCGTGCACCCGCGCGAGATCGCCGACATCTCGGCCTTCCTGCAGCAGGTGCTGCCGGCCGCGGGCTGATCCACGCCCGGCCGGCGCGGCTTCAGCGCACGAGCAGGCGCGGGCCGCCGGTCCAGGCCTGCACCTCGCCGATCTCGGCGGCCTCGGCGAAGCCATGCGCGCGGAACAGCGCCAGCACCGCCTCCACGCTGTCGGCCGTGCAGGACACGAGCAGGCCGCCGCTGGTCTGCGGATCGGTCAGCAGCGCGCGCTCGGCGTCCGGCAGCGCAGACTGCACCTCGGCGCCATAGCCCTGCCAGTTGCGCGCCGACGCGCCCGTCACGCAGCCGGCCGCGACGAGTTCGCGCACGCCTTCGAGCACGGGCACGCGCGCCCAGTCCAGCACGACGCGGCAGCCGGCGCCGCGCGCCACTTCCAGGCCATGGCCCGCCAGGCCAAAGCCCGTCACGTCGGTCAGCGCATGCACGCCCGGCAGCGCGGCCAGGGCCGGGCCCGGCGTGTTCAGCCGCGTCGTGGTCTCGATCATGCGGGCGTAGCCCGCGGCGTCGAGTTTTTCCTTCTTGAACGCGGCCGACTGCACGCCCACGCCCAGCGGCTTGCCCAGCACGAGCCGGTCACCGGGCTGGGCGCCGGCATTGCGCCGCACGCGGTCGGGGTGCACGAGGCCCAGCGCCACGAGGCCGTAGATGGGTTCGACCGAGTCGATGGTGTGGCCACCCGCGATCGGGATGCCGGCCGCCTGGCAGACCGACTGCCCGCCCGCGAGGATGCGGCCGATGGTCGAGGTGGACAGCACGTTGACCGGCATGCCCACGATGGCCAGCGCCAGGATG
>DATKFT010000908.1:0-3701 GCA_035544335.1 Pseudorhodoferax sp. | reverse complement strand
G
The DNA here is from genome assembly GCA_035544335.1 of Pseudorhodoferax sp. Taxonomy (GTDB): domain Bacteria; phylum Pseudomonadota; class Gammaproteobacteria; order Burkholderiales; family Burkholderiaceae_C; genus Pseudorhodoferax. Next base: position 3,700 of record DATKFT010000908.1, on the reverse strand, counting down.
GACTGCATGCCGGGGGCCGGTACCCAGTGCCGCTCGCCGGTCGGCAGCGCGGCTGCGGCCACGCGGCCGTACGGGTCCAGCACATGGACCGTGTTGGCGCTCCAGGGCTTGCACAGCTGTGCGGCCGTCTGTGTCAGCGCTTGCGAGAAGCGGGCATCGCGCACCGTGAAGTACTGCGCGCCGTGGTCGAAGCTGCCGAATGCCGTGTCGGCCGTGGCCATGCGGCCACCGACCGCGACATTGCCTTCGAACACCTGCACGCTGTGGCCGGCCTGCGCCAAGGTGCGCGCGCAGACGAGGCCGGACAGCCCGGCGCCGATGACAGCGATGCGCCGCGCGGACGCGCTGGCTGGTTTCTGGGCTGTGGGGGTGGGCCGGGTGCGCGTGCTCATGCCCCGACTCTACACGGTGGGCGGACCGCGCCCGAAGCGGCGCTACCCCGGGTGGCTGCACCATCCGTGTCGCCCGGCGCTGGCGGCCGCAGCGCACGGCAGCATGCCGTTCACCGCAGGGCTGCGGTGCGTGCGGCGTGCTCAGCCGGTGTGCGTGGCGTTGAGCAAGGCCGCGCGCGTGGCCGGGCTTTCCAGCTGCTGCAGCCACCACTGCAGCCCGCGGCCCAGGCCCAGACCGGTGGCCGGCGCCAGCCAGGCGTAGCCGATGTCGACCACGCGCTCGGGCTGCTGCACGCGGCGCTCCACGAGGCGGCCGGTCTCGATGTAGGGCCGCGCCAGGTTGTCGGGCAGAAAGCCGCAGCCCAGGCCGCGCAGCTGGGCCTCGAGCTTGGCGCGCATGGAGGGCACGGTCAGCACGTCCTGCCCGCCCAGCAGGCCCATCGTGACGTTGGCACGCTGGGCCGAATCGGCCACGGCGACGGCGCGGTGCTGCTGCACGAGGCTGTCGGCCAGCGGTTCGGCCGCGTGGGCCAGCGGGTGGTGCGGGGCCATCGCATAGACGAAGCGCATCTTGCCCAGCACCTTGACCTGCAGCCCGCGGATCGCGCCGCCCTGGGTGGCCACGCCGATGGCCAGGTCGGCCTGGCCCGACACCAGGGCTTCCAGCGTGCCGGACAGCACCTCTTCGCGGATCTTGAGCCGCGTGGGCGGCGCGATCGCATAGAAGGCCTCGCACAGGTCGAGCACGGTGTTGCGCGCGATCACGCTGTCCACGGCCAAGGTGAGCTGGGGCTCCCAGCCGGTGGCGACACGGCGCACGCGGTTGGCCACCGTATCGATCTCGTGCAGCAGGCGCTGGCCTTCGCGCATGAGTTCGGTGCCGGCCTCGGTCAACCGGGCCTGGCGCGAGCTGCGGTCGAACAGCAGCACGTCCAGCACATCCTCGATCTGGCGCACGCGGTAGGTCAGCGCGCTGGGAACCAGGCCCAGCACGCGTGCGGCCGCGGCGAAGCTGCCGGCGCTGGCAATGGTCTGCAGCATCGCCAGCGCATCCGGGGTCAGAACGTCGCGCGGGCTGGGCGGGCTGTGGCTGGGCATGGATGGTTCAGTTGTTTTGAACGATGACTCGAAGGCAAGTGCATTGTCTTTGAATGTGCGCGGCCTAAAGTTCTGCCCATGCGCCACGCGGCGCACCCCAACCAAGGAGTCCTTCCATGCTGACACTGCGCAAATCCGCCGACCGGGGCCATGCGGACCACGGCTGGCTCAAGTCCCACCACAGCTTCTCGTTCGCGGGCTACCACGACGCTGCGCACATGGGCTGGGGCAACCTGCGCGTGATCAACGAAGACCGGATCGCGGCCGGCACGGGCTTCGGCACGCATGGCCACCGCGACATGGAGATCATCAGCTATGTGCTGTCGGGCGAGCTGGCGCACAAGGACACGCTGGGCAACATCAAGGGCATTCCGCCCGGCGACGTGCAGCGCATGAGCGCCGGCACCGGCGTGATGCACAGTGAGTTCAACCATGCCAAGGACCAGACCACGCATTTCCTGCAGATCTGGATCGAGCCCGACCGGCGCGGCATCGCGCCGAGCTACGAGCAAAAGCGCTTCGGGCCCGAGGACAAGCGTGGCCGGCTGCGGCTCGTGGCCGCACGCGATGGCGCCGACGGCGCGGTCACCCTGCATGCCGACGCGGCCCTGTACGCGGGGCTGTTCGATGGCGGCGAGAGCGCCACGCTGGCGCTGGACCCCGCACGCAAAGGCTATGTGCACCTCGTGCGTGGCGAGCTGGACGTCAATGGCCAGCGCCTGTCGGCCGGCGATGCCGCGCTGCTGCAAGGCGAGTCGCAGCTGGCGCTGTCGGGCGGGCGCGACGCCGAGGTGCTGGTCTTCGACCTCGCGGCCTGATACTGCACGGGTCTGCGCGCCAGGGTGGCACGCAGGCCGTTTCCGTGGTTTTCGCACAAGGAGTACGACATGAACACCTCTTCCTCTCTGTCCCAAAGTCCGGCCCAGGACGGCCTGGCACTGCTCGGCCGCATCCTGATCGCCGCACTGTTCATCCCGGCGGGCTTTGGCAAGCTGACCGGCTTCGCCGGCGCCGTGGGCTACATCGGCTCGGTCGGGCTGCCGCTGCCGCAGGTGGGCGCGGCGCTGGCCATCGTGGTCGAGCTGGGGGTGGGCCTGGCGCTGCTGGTCGGCTTCAAGACGCGCTTGGCCGCGCTCGTGCTGGCGGCGTTCACGCTGGCCGCCTCGTTCTTCTTCCACAACTACTGGGCGCTGCCGGCCGACAAGGCCATGGTGCAGCAGCTCATGTTCATGAAGAACGTGGCCATCGTGGGCGGTTTGCTGGCCTTCGTGGCCTTTGGCGCAGGGCGGCTCAGCATCGACAGGCGCTGACGCGGGGATGGGTCTTGCCTACACTCGTTCCATCCACGATCCGAGAGAGAGAACGCGCATGAGCATCGAACTGCTGTTGAACGGACACGACAAGGACCTGGGCGGCGGTTTCGTCGTGCGCCGGCTGCTGCCTTCGGCGCCGCGTCAGGCGGTGGGGCCCTTCCTGTTCTTCGACCACTTCGGCCCGGCCACGCAGCAGCCCGAAGACAACCACGATGTGCGCCCGCACCCGCACATCGGCCTGGCCACCGTGACCTACCTGTTCGAAGGGGCGATTTTCCACCGCGACAGCCTGGGCTCGGAGCAGGAGATCCTGCCCGGCGCCATCAACTGGATGACGGCGGGCCGCGGCATCGTGCATTCCGAGCGCCGGCCGCCGCGGCTGGCGCAGCAGCCCTACGTGAACCACGGCCTGCAGCTGTGGGCCGCGCTGCCCGAAGAGCACGAGCACACAGCACCGGCCTTCGAGCACACGCCGGCCGGCAGCATCCCCATGCTGGATGTGGACGGCGTGCAGGTGCGCGTGCTGATCGGCCATGCCTTTGGCAAGGCCTCGCCCGTGACGACCTTCTCGGAGACCGTGTACCTGGACGTGGCGCTCAAGGGCGGCAGCACCTTCGCGCTGCCGCCGCTGGCGCCTGAGCTTGCGGTCTATGCGGTCGACCAGGCGCTGACCGTGGACGGTCAGCCGCTGGCTCCGCGCCAGATGGCGGTGCTGCGGCCCGGTGCGGGCGTGGCCATCCACAGCGATGCGCCTGCGCGGCTGGCCGTCGTGGGCGGTGCGCCGCTGGGCCACCGCCACATGTGGTGGAACTTCGTGGCCAGCCGCAAGGAGAGCATCGTGCAGGCGGCCGCGGACTGGGAGGCCGGCCACTTCCCCAAGGTGCCGGGCGAGCACGA
>DATKFT010000907.1:0-3345 GCA_035544335.1 Pseudorhodoferax sp. | reverse complement strand
CCGCGGCCCGCAAGCTGGGCCGCGATCGCAGCGATGGCGCTGCGTGCCGACGCTGCGTCGGAGGGGGCGGCCCGCGTCATGGCGCCTCGGCCAGGACGGCGTCGAACAGTGCCAGCAGCTGCCGCGCGAACAGGTCCATGTTGGCGGCGCGCTCGGTGCGGCCCGTCTGCACCGTGCGGCTGTGTTCCAGGGCGCCGACCACGGCCAGGCAGGCGCGGCCGGCCGGGTCGCCCGCCGGGCTGTCGGACGGCCCCGCCGCGCCGGTCTCGCCCAGGCCCCAGCTGGCGCGGTGGTTCGCGCGCACCCTGCCGGCCAGCAGCCGCGCGTAGGGCTCGGTCTCCGCGCGCAGGCCCTCCATGTCGGCCGGCACCAGGCCCAGCAAGGCCTTGCCGGCACGGCGCGAATAGACCACGGCGCCGCCCAGGAAGTAGCTGGACGCGCCCGGCACGGCCAGCAGTGCCGCCGCCACCAGGCCGCCGGCCGAGGACTCGGCCACGGCCACGGTCTCGCGCCTTGCGCGCAGCCGCGCGGCCACGCGTGTGGCAAGTTCGGACAGGGGTGGCAGGTCGGTGGTGTCGGTCATGAGAACAAGGCGGGCTGAGCGGGCAGGGCGGCCCGCCATTGTGACAAGCGCGCCGGCTGGGCACCCGTGCACTGCCGCAGCCACGGCCGCAGGGCCATGTGCGTGCGGGAGAGCCCCGCACAGGCATGCCCTTTGTGCTCACCAGGTCACGGTTTGCACAGGCGGACCCGGGTGCGACGGGAAATGCGGCAGCACCTCTTCGGCCAGCTCCGCCAGCACTTCCCGTGCCGGCCGCTGCGAGAACTGGATGCCCAGTGCGGCATGGTTCACGCCCGCGGCCTGCCATTGCGCGAGCAAGGTGACCAGGCCCTTGCGGCCCGTGCGCAGCACATGGCCGCCGTGCAGCGGAACGCGCGGATGGTCGGGGTCGTCCACCAGATCGATCCACTCGTTGGTCGTGTGCGGCCGGAATGCGCCGTCTGCGATCAGATCGCGCCAGGCGCGGATCTTCTCGGCCAGGTGCTGCGGTCCTCGGGGGCCGTGCGTCTCGCCGGGGTAGGTGAGCCAGCCGTCGGCATGCTCTGCGATCCAGGAGAGGGACTGTCCCGAGCTTCCCGTGACCAGCATCGGAATCCTGCCCGCCACGGGCTGGGGCAGGAACTCGGCGCCTTCGAAGCGGCCCAAGGGCGAGCGGATGGCCAGATGCCCGGCCTGCATGAGCTGGCGCATGTAGGCCAGCGCCTGGACAAAGCGCTGCGCGCGCGCGGCATGCGCGAGCCCATAGGCCGGGAACTCCACCGGCCTGTCGCCCGAGGCGATCCCCATGACGAGCCGGCCGCCCGACAGCTGGTCGATCGTGGTGGCGGCCTTGGCCAGGTCGATGGGGTGGCGCAGCGAGATCACTGCGCTGCCCGTCGCCAAGGCCAGCTTGCGCGTGCGCGCCGCCAGGAAGGCCAGGTAGGTGAAGGGATCGAACACCTGTCCCGCATCGCCAAACGATGGATCGAACAAGGGCACGTCGCGCACCCACACGGCCGCAAAGCCATGCTGGTCGATGGCGGACACCAGGTCCGCCTGGCCCGCGAGCACGGCCATGTCGCCAGCGTAGCTGCGCAGGGGCAGGAAGATGCCGACCGTCAGCCGGTCCGGGGCGAACATCCGGCGGTAGCCCGGGTGGGCGTAGAACGCGGCGTAGGGCGCGCCGTGGGGGTGTGCAGCAGGGTTTGTTGTGGGCATGGCGTGTCCCCTCATGCACCGGTGGCGGGTGCGGGCAGCGCGATGCCTCTGCGCACGGCGGGCCGGGCCGCAACCCGCTGGTGCCAGGCCATGAGGTGGGGGTGGTGCGCGAAGTCGAAGCCGACCAGCTGCGCGATGTGCGTCCAGCCGAAATGCGCAATGTCGGCCATGGAGTAGTCCGCACCGGCGAAGTAGGGGCGCTGCGCCAGGTGGCGGTCCATGACCCCGAAGGCCCCGTCCGTGAGGCGCTCGTAGCGCGCGATGGCCGCGGGCATGGGCGCGGGAGCGAACAATGCGAAGTGCACGCGTTGCCCGAGCAGCGGGCCGACGCTGGACGCATGGAACTGCAGCCAGGTGATCGCCTCCCAGCGCGCCCGCGGCGACTCGGGCAGCAGCCGGCCCGTCTTGTCGGCCAGGTACAGCAGGATGGCCGCGGACTCGAACACCACCAGACCGGTGTCGTCGTCCCGCAGCACCGGGATGCGGCCACTGGGGTTCAGCGCGAGAAAGTCGGGCCGCCGGTGCGCGCCAGCGTCGATGCGCACATGGTGCAGCTGGTAGGGCAGTGCCAGCTCCTCGAGCGCAATGCTCGCCTTGAAGCCGTTGGGCGAGCTGTCGGAATAGAGATGCAGCATGGTATTTTTAGATAAACTAAATCAATAGAAGTCGCGAGCGGATCCGGGGCGCATCTATATTCTCTGGATATATGGAGATCTGAAAAGCGATGGATTCTGCGTTTTAAATTTAGGTAATCTAAAGATATGACCCACCATCCGCTGCAGGCCTTGCGCACCTTCGTCGAAGTCGGGCAGCGTGGCAGCGTCAAGGCCGCCGCGCAGGCGCTGCATGTCACGCCCGGCGCTGTCAGCCAGCAGATCCGCTTGCTGGAAGACCGGCTGGGGGTGGTCTTGCTCGCGCGCGAGCGCATGGGCATGCGCCTGACCGAGGCTGGCGCCAGCATCCATCCCAAGCTGGTGGAGGCGTTCTCGCAGATCGACCGGGCCGTGGAGACGCTGGAGGCGGGCAAGGGCCGCAAGAGCCTGACGGTCAGCACCGTGGCCACGTTCGCGGCGTCCTGGCTGGTACCCCGGCTCGGGCGTTTCAAGCAAGCGCATCCGCACATCGAAGTGCGCGTGGAAGCCAGCTCCGAACTCGTGGACCTGCGCCGTGACCGCGTGCACGTGGCCGTGCGCCATGGGCTGGGCGATTACCCCGGTCTGGAGGTCGTGGCGCTCATGGCACCGGTGCTGGTGCCCGTGGCGTCGCCCGCCTTTCTCGCGGATCAGCAGGCCCTGATCGCGGCGCCGTGCGACTGCCTGCGCCACCCCTTGCTGCACGACGCGGACCGGGCCGACTGGGCGCTCTGGCTCAAGGCCCATGGCGTGGCCGACGACGCGCGCGCGGAACGTGGCAGCGCATTCGAAGACGATTTCCTGTTGATCCGGGCCGCCGAGGCCGGGCAGGGCCTGGCGCTGGTGCCGCAGGCCTACGCCCAGGACGAGATCGCCGCGGGACGGCTCGTGCAGGTGCTGGACAAGCCCTGGCCGGCCCGGCTCGCCTACCACGCGCTGACCCGGCCGGGGGCC
>DATKFT010000906.1:0-3283 GCA_035544335.1 Pseudorhodoferax sp. | reverse complement strand
GTAGGTGAAGTGGTCGGTGCCGACGAAGCCTGCATGGGGCGTGTAGACCGGATTGCCCGTGACGAGATCGATGACCACGGAGCCGTTCGCGCCCTGGGTGACGTTCGTCACCGTCAGGGCATTGCCGTCCGGATCGGTGTCGTTGCCACGTACCGCGACCGTGACACTCTCGTCCTGCCGAACGGTGGCGGCGTCGTTGTGGGCTGTGGGCGGGCGGTTGGCCGCGCGCACGTTGATGGTGATGGTGCTCGTGGCCGTGCCACCGCGGCCGTCACTGACCGTGATGACAAAGCTGTCGACGCCCGCAAAGCCCGTGCTCGGCGTGTAGGTGAAGCTGCCGCTCGCCGTGTCGAGATCCACCATGCCGTTGGCCGGCGTCCCGCTGATGCTGAAACTCAGGGGATCGCCGTCGGGGTCGGAGGCGACGACGGCTCCGTTGACAAACATGTCCTGGTCCGTGCCGAGGTTCTGGTTGGATGCCACGGGCGCACTGTTCGGCATCTGTACCGTGATGCTCAGCGTGCTGCTGGCCCCGGTCTGCGTGAAGTAGTGCACCACGAGCGGGTTCGGGCCGGAAAAATCCGGTGCCGCGGCGAAGCTGTAGGCCCCGGAGGCCTGCAGCGAGAACGTGCCGCGGCCCGCGACGCTGGGCGCGGCGCCCGCTGCATGGCTCGTGCCCTCGTACACGAAGCGGGTCACGACGAGCGGGCCGTCCGCGTCCGCGTCGTTGCCCAGCACGTTGCCGCCGAACTGCCCACCCGCGGCGACCGATGCGGTGTCGGGCTGCAGCACGCTGGGATGGCTGCCGCGCTCGGCCGCCGCGCCATCGGCACACAGCTGTGCCACGTCGACCCAGCAGGCCGCGCCCGCCGCCACCGCGGAGCCGACCGCACAGCGGCTGCCGGTGCGCGGTGCCGTGGTGGGCAGCACCGCCGGAATGCCCAGCGGGAAGCAGGTCGACCAGGGCCCCGGCGTGAGGTCGGCGATGCGCAGCGCCGCGCCGGCCTGGTTGCCGTAGACCACGGGCAGGAAGTCGAGCGGGCTGCCGTCCGGCGCGGTGGCCGCCGCCTGCACCGGCACGGTCTGCGTCTGGCCTGCCGACTGGCTGAACTGCTGCTGCAGTTCCACCGGCACGGCCTGCACGGCATCGCCCCAGACCGCCAGGCCTGCCAGCCCCAGCGCGGCCCCGCCCAGGGCGGCGCTGCGCAGCCGGGCCGGCTGCTGCGTGCGGCGCAGCTGCCAGGCCACGCCGATGCCCAACGCCAGGGCCAGCAGCAGCAGCGCACCGGGGTGGTCGACCGGGATGGCCGCGGGCACGAAGGCCGTGGTCGTGATGGTCTGTGCCTGCACGGCAGGCAAGCCCAGCGACAGCATGCAGGCGGCCCACAGGCCACGCGGCACGGTGGACATGCGCCGCGCGCCGCCATGGCAGGCGGCCACGCGCCTTCGCAAGATTCCCGAACTGTGCATGGTGACGCTGTTCCTCCCTGGCTTGTCGGCGCGCGCAGGCGCCTCTTGTGTGTTCGTCCGATCCGGTGCGACGGCCGGCATGCGGTACTGGCGCGGTCTTGCCGCGGCGCGGCGGCCAGAGGCCACCGCGCCGCGCGCGCCTCAACCCGCCGGCGCAGACGGCTGCGGTGGCGCCGCTTCGGGGCTCCAGCCACCGCCCAGCACCTTGTACAGCGTGACGCGGTTGGCCTGGTCGGTCAGCTGCAGGCCGATCAGGGTCTGCTGCGCGGCGTAGAGCGCGCGCTGTGCATCGAGCACCTCGAGGTAGCTGCCGCCGCCGCCCTTGAACAAGGCCTGCGCCAGCTCGAAGCTGCGCGTGCTGGCCGCCACGAGCGCACGCTGCGCGTCCAGGCGTTCGGCCAGCGTGCGGCGCTCGGCCAGCGCGTCGGCCACCTCGCGGAACGCGGTCTGCAAGGTCTTTTCGTAGCCCGCGAGCTGGATGTCGCGCTGCACCTCGGCAGCACGCACGCGGTCGCGCCGCGCACCGGCGTCGAAGAGCGGCACGCTGATGGACGGCCCGAAGCTCCAGGCACGGCTGCCGGCCTCGAACAGGCTGGACAGGCTGGGGCTGGCCACGCCGGCCGAGCCGGTCAGCGCGATGCGCGGGTACAGCACCGCACGGGCCGCGCCGATGTCGTGGTGGGCCGCGCGCAGCGCGTGCTCGGCCGCCAGCACATCGGGCCGCTGCTGCAGCACGCTGGACGGCAGGCCGGCCGGCGGCGTGGGCAGCTGCGCGGCCGTGACGGGCGCATCGCCCGGCAGCAGCGCATCCGGCGGCGCCGTGGCCAGCAGCAGCGCGAGCGCATTGCGGCCCTGCTCGACCAGCGCATCGTAGGTGGCGACCTGCACGCGCGCGGCCTCCACCGTGGTCTGGGCCTGGGCCAGCGCCACGCCCGACTGGGCACCCAGCGCATGGGCCTGGCGGATCAGGTCGTAGGACTGCTGCTGGCTTTGCAGCGTGTCGCGCGCCAGCCGCAGGCGCTGGCCGTCGGTCGCCAGCTGCAGCCAGGCCTGCGCCACCGCGCCCACCAGGCTGATCTGCGTGCTGCGGCGCGCGTCCTCGGTGCGCAGGAACTCCTCCAGCGCCGAATCGGACAGGTTGCGCACGCGGCCGAACAGGTCCAGCTCGTAGGCCGTCATCGCGATGTTGGTCGTGAAGCTGTTGGCGATGCGCGCCTGGCCGTTCGTGGTCATGCCGCCCGGCGTGCGCGCGCGGCTGGCGCTGCCGCCGGCGTCCAGGCTGGGCCAGGACGCGGCATCGGCCACGCCGTACAGCGCGCGCGCACGCTCGATGTTCAGCGCGGCCACGCGCAGGTCGCGGTTGTTCTGCAGCGCCAGCGCGAGCAGGCCACGCAGCCGCTCGTCCTGGAAGAAGGCCTGCCAGTCGGGCAGCGGGGCCGACGCCACCTCTGCCGCGCTGGCGCCGGGCCAGGCCGTGGGGATGGGCGCGGCGGGCTGCTGGTAGCCCGGTGCGAGGTTCATGCAGCCGGTCAGCACCGCGGCAGCGGCGGCCAGCGGGATCAGGGCGCGGCGCATCAGTGGCCTCCCTGTTGCTCGAGCTGCGGGCTCTGCGCTTGGGCCGCGGGCTTGCGCCTGCGCTCCAGCCAGCCGCGGATCAGCACGAAGAACAGCGGCACGAAGAAGATGCCCAGCGCCGTGCCGATGGCCATGCCACCCAGCACCGAGGTGCCGATCGCGACGCGGCCACCCGCGCCCGCGCCCGTGCCGATGGCCAGCGGCAGCACACCGAAGCCGAAGGCCAGCGAGGTCATCA
>DATKFT010000905.1:0-2888 GCA_035544335.1 Pseudorhodoferax sp. | reverse complement strand
GTGCGCCAGGCGCTCATGTACGCGCTGGACCGCGAGGCCCTGCTGCGCGTGGTCTACCGCGGCTACGGCCGTGTGGCGCAGAGCGCGATCCCATCCACCGTGCCGGCCTTCTTCAGCAACAAGGGCAGACAGTACAGGCACGACCCCAAGCAGGCCGAGGCCCTGCTGGATGCCGCCGGTTTCCAACGCCAGGGCAACGCGCCGCGCTTCAAGCTCACGCTGGACTACGGCACGGGCTCGCTGGAGGCCACGCGCACGGCCGAGTTCATCAAGCAGAACCTCGCGCGCGTGGGCATCGAGGTCGAGCTGCGCGTGTCGGACGCGGGCGTCTACCTCAAGCGCGTGTTCGGCGACGCCGACTTCGACCTGTTCCTGACCAGCCTGCACAACCTGCCCGATCCCACGCTGGGCGTGCAGCGCTGGTACTGGAGCAAGAACATCGTGAAAGGCGTGCCCTGGAGCAATGGCGCGGGCTACGCCAACCCCGAACTCGACCAGCTCATGGAGGCCGCGGCCGTCGAGGCCGACCCGGCCAGGCGCCGTGCGCTGATCGACCAGTGGCAGGCCTTTCTGCAGGAAGAAGTGCCCATCCTGGACCTGGTCGAACTCGACTGGATCACGGTGTCGAGCACGCGCCTGCACAAGACCACCGCCCAGGGCGACGGCCTCTATGCCTCGCTGGCCGACGCCTGGCTGGCCCCGAAATGACATCTCCAACTCTGCACCGCATGCCTGCCATGAAACGCCGTGACCTCCTGACCACCACCTCCTCGCTGGGCGCCCTGTTCTCGCTCGGCATCCCGCTCGCGCCCAGCGCCTACGCCCAGACCGTGGGCCAGGGCCCCGTGCGCGGCGGCGTGCTGACCGTGGCCGTCTCGCCCGAGCCCACGCAGCTGACCTCGGCCAACCTGACCACGATGAACGTGGGCATGGTGTCCAGCAAGGTGCTCGAAGGCCTGGTCAGCTACGACCTGGACCTCAAACCCGTGCCGGCCCTGGCCGAATCCTGGCAGCTCACGCCCGACGGCCGCACGCTGACCTTCAAGCTGCGCGCCAACGTCAAGTGGCACGACGGCAAGCCCTTCAGCTCGGCCGACGTGGCCTGGACGCTGGAGGAGGTCTGGAAGAAGCTGCACCCCTTCGGCCGCGCGGCCTTCGCCAATGTCGAGAAGGTGGAGACGCCCGACGCGCTGACGGTGGTGATCCGCCTGTCCTCGCCTGCCCCCTACATCCTCAACTACATCAACACCTACGGCGCGCAGATCCTGCCCAGGCATGTGTACGAGGGCACGGACGTGCTCAAGAACCCGGCCAACAACGCGCCCATCGGCACCGGGCCCTTCGTGTTCAAGGAATGGGTGCGCGGCAGCCATGTGCGGCTGGAGCGCAACGCGCACTACTGGGGCCGCGGCCCGCAGGGCGAGCAGCAGCCCTACCTCGATGGCCTCTTGGTCAAGTTCATCCCCGACGCGGCCGCGCGCACGGTGGCCGTGGAGGCCGGCGAGGTCGACGTGGCGCTGGGCTCCATCATCCCGCTGACCAACCTGAACCGCTTCACGGACAAGAAGAAGTTCACGATCAACCTGGACGACGGCCGCTACCTCTCGACCATCTTCCTGCTGCAGTTCAACGTGCGCCGTCCGCACTTCCAGGACAGGCGCGTGCGCCAGGCCTTCGCGCACGCGATCGACAAGAACGCGCTGCTCAAGGTGGTGTTCCTGAACTACGGCAAGGTCGCCACGGGGCCCGTGCCCTCCTCGGTCGTCAACTACTACAGCAAGGACGTCAAGCACTACGCCTACGACCCCAAGCGCGCCGAGGCGCTGCTGGAGGAAGCCGGTTTCAAGAAGGGCGCGGACGGCAAGCGGCTCAAGATCTCGCTGGACTACGACGGCTTCGGCGGCCCGATCGGCGCGCGCTCGTCCGAGTTCCTCAAGCAGTCGCTCGCGCGCGTGGGCGTGGAGCTGGAGCTGCGCAGCGCCGACACCGCCAACTTCCTGCGCCGCATCTTCACGGACCAGGACTACGACCTCATGACCTCCAGCCTGCACCGCCTGCCCGACCCCACGCTGGGCGTGCAGCGGCTGTACTGGACCAAGAACATCGTCAAGGGCGGCCCCTGGACCAATGGCTCGGGCTACTCCAATCCCGAGCTCGACAAGGTCATGGAAGCCGCCGCGGCCGAGCCCGACGAGGCCAAGCGCAAGGCCCTGATCACGCAGTGGCAGCAGATCGTGCAGGAGGACGTGCCGCTCATCGAGCTCATCGAGCAGACCTGGGTGACCGTGTCCACCGCGCGGCTCAAGAAGCACCAGCTGCAGGGCGACGGCCTGTTCGCCTCCTACGCCGACACCTGGCTGGCCAAGGCATGACACCCACCCCGCCCCGCGCGGGCCGGGCGGCGGAGCGCTGACATGCCGGCCGCCCCGCCCCTGCTCGGCTTCCTGCGCCGCCGCCTGCTGCAGGTGGTGCCCGTCGTGGTCGGCATCGCGCTGCTGAACTTTTTGATCCTGCAGCTGGCGCCCGGCGACGTGGTCGACGTGCTGGCCGGCGAGGCCGGCGCCGCCACGCCCGAGTACATGGCGCAGCTGCGCGCCAGCTTCGGGCTGGACCAGCCCATGTGGGTGCAGTTCAAGCAGTACCTGTTCAACGTGGCCACGCTGGACCTGGGCTGGTCGTTCCGCCAGAACATGCCGGTGTTCGACCTGATCATGGACCGCATGCCGGCCACGCTGCTGCTCATGGGCTCGGCCATCGCGCTCGCGCTGGCGCTGGGCGTGCTGCTGGGCGTGCTGTCGGCCGTGCGCGTGCACGGCTGGCTGGACGAGGTGATCTCGGTCTTCGTGCTGCTGACCTACGCGCTGCCCACCTCCTGGCTGGGCCTCAGG
>DATKFT010000904.1:0-1799 GCA_035544335.1 Pseudorhodoferax sp. | reverse complement strand
AGGTTGATCTGGCCCAGGCCCGCGTCGATGCGCGTGTGCGGCGTGGCGCGCATCGCCTGCTGCAGGCCCGCGCAGGCATCGGCCCGCGTGGCGAAGCGGCGGGACTGGCCGGCGACGTTGAGGGACCACGGCCATGGGACGATGCGCCCGTTGCGCCGGAGGCCGCTCTCCTGCAAGGCCACGGCGTAGAGCACCGTCGAGGGGATGCCTGCGCGCTGGGCGGCAAGCTGGTAGGCCGGTGGCGGAACCTCCTGGGCATGGCCCGTGCAGGTGTACAGGCCAGCGGCGAGCACCAGTGCGCGCAAGAACTGCGATACGCGGGCGGCTACGGCTGGCGCTGCCATTGGCCGTTCACCTCGCGCACGGCGGCGGGCAAGTCACCGGACAGGCCGAGCGCCAACCAACGGCCACTGTCGTGGTTGAGCGTGATGCTGCCGGCCCGCACGCGCGCCGGGTCGATCTGCGCGCGCTTGGCCCAGTCCCGAATGCGCGCGTCGTCCTGGCGGCTGCCCACCATGTACAGGTCGAACTCCGCGCCCGAGGATTGCAGGCGCTGCACGAGCTGCCCGCAGGCGGCGCAGCCGTCCTTGACGAACACCGCCATGCGGCCGCTGCCGCGCGTGGCGACAGCGCCCGGCTTGTCATCAGGCAGGTTCACGCGCTGCATGCCCGGATTCAGACGCTGCCAGGCTTCGTCGTAGGCGCGCTGGTAGGCGAGCAGCTTCTCGACGCGGCGCGCTTCGACCTGCACCTGCAGTTCTGCGTAGCGCCGCCGCTCTTCGTCGGTGCGTGCCTCGATGCCCAGGGCGGAAAGCGGGTCCAGGTTGGGCGAGTAGATACCCAGCGGCCCGTCCATCAGCTCGCGGTAGCGTTCCCATTCCTGCCGTTGCAGACCCCATTCGCTGGCCGTCCGGTCGTCCAGCACGCGGGCGGCCAGCGGGCGCTCCTGGCTCTGTGCATTGCGCGCGGGTGCCGTGGCGGGTTGCTGCGCCCAGGCGGGCCACTGCACCGACGCCAGCACGAGTACGGAAAGGAGGATCGACGGCTTCATGGGGTGTGCTCCGGTCAGGGGATCGCCACGCGGCGCGTCTGGTCGCCGGCCTGGAACACCGCGGTGTTGCCCTCGACCGCCTGCAAACGCCATGGGCCGACCGCATCACCGGGCAGCAGCACCTGAAGCTGGTCGGGTGTGAGGTCCCCGGCTGTCGGCGCGACCGACACGCTGCGCTGGCCGGCGCGCAGTTCGGCGCCGACGACGCGGAACGGCAGTGGCGGCGGTTCGGCCTTGGAGGCGGCGGGCTTGCTTGGTGCGCGTGCTTGGACGGGCGCTGCGGCACGCGCGGCGGTCTGGCGTGTCTTGATCTGCTCGATCTCCGCGCGCAGTGCCTGAAGATCGTCGGCGGCGGCATAGCCGTTCAGCGACTTCTCCACCTGGGCGGCGCGCGCTTCCAGGATTTGGCGGGTATCTTTGAGGTCAGCGGCCGTTGCGACGGCAGGACGCTGCTGGATAGCCTCGATCGTCTCGGCCAGGCCAGTCGCCTGCGCTTCCAGGCGTTGCAGGCGTGAATCCAGCCGGTCCTGGTCGGTTTGGTCGCGCATCGCCAGGTAGCCGAGCGCCACGATGACGCTGAGGCCGATCAGCCAGAGCCAGAGCAGGCTTTGCACCACCACGGCGTGAGGTCCTTTTCGGATTTCAGCAGGAAGCTGCTCTTCCAGAAGGGGTGGTCCATCCATGAACCGCATAATTCCTGGACGTACATGCCCAGGCGCAGGTCGGACACAGCGATCTTCTTGAGCAC
>DATKFT010000903.1:0-8683 GCA_035544335.1 Pseudorhodoferax sp. | reverse complement strand
CCGCAGGCGCCCAAGCCATGAGCACGAACCCCAACTCCCCCAAGCTTGTCAAGGGCGGCCTGGTGCTGGTCCACCCGGAATCGGCTGCCGTGCAGCGCGTGGTCTCGCTGCAATACAACGCCGATTCGCTGACGCGCAAGCTGCAGTCGCAGGAGGCCGGCAGCGAGGGCGGCGCCGGCCGCGCCGAGCCCACGCGCTTCAAGGGGCCGGCGGTGGAGACCATCAGCTTCGAGGCCGACATCGACGCCACCGACCAGCTGGAGTTTCCCGACCAGCACCCCAGCACCGTGGCGCACGGCATCGCGCCGCAGCTGGCGGTGCTCGAATCGCTGCTGCACCCGGCCAGCAGCCAGCTGCAGCGCGTGTACCAGCAGGCCGGCACCGGCACCCTGGAGATCGCGCCCATGCTGGCGCCGCTCTTGCTGTTCGTCTGGGGCAAGAGCCGCATCGTGCCCGTGAAGCTGGCCGACTTCTCGATCACCGAGGAGGCCTTCGACCCGGCGCTGAACCCGATCCGCGCCAAGGTGGCGTTCAGCCTGCGCGTGCTGACGGTGGACGACCTGGGCTTCGCGTCCAAGGGCGGCAGCCTGTTCATGGCCTACCTGCAGGGCCGGGAGCGGCTGGCGGGCCAGATGCAGCCGGTGTCCCTGTCCACGCTCGGTGTCACTGGAATCTAGCAACATGAAACCCCCACGCTCATCGCTTCGCGTATCGCTGCCCCCCGAGGGGGCGCATGAAGCCCTTCGGGCGGCCGGGCGGGCCTCCTCATGATCGACCCCCTCCAAACCTTCATGCAGGCCAACGGCCTGGCCCAGCCGGCCTTCGCGCCGGACAGCCGCCACCACGGCCTGCCCACAGCGCAGACCACCTTGCCCGACGGGCGCACGGTGGTCTTCGTCACGCGGCGCCTGCTGCCACCGCCCGAGCACTTCGCGCTGCTGCGCTCGCTGACGGTGCGCGAGGGCGAGCGGCTCGACAGCCTGGCCGCCCGCCACACCGGCGTGGCCACGCAGTGGTGGCGCATGGCCGATGCGAATGGCGCGATGCTGCCCGAGGCGCTGGTGGCCGAAGCCGGAGCGCGTCTGCGCATCACCTTGCCCGAAGGCGTGCCCGCCCCAGGAGCCGAGCCATGACGCGCCCACGCGCATCGCTTCGCGTACCGCGGCCCCCCGAGGCGGCGCTTCAACGCCTTCGGGCGGCCGGGCGGCGTTGACATGCTGGCCAAGGGCATCCAGCTCAGCCTCTTGATCGGCCCCATCGTGCCGGTCCCGGTGCCGCGCGTGGTGCTGGACGCGCTGGAGAGCGTGGAGGTGCGCACCAGCGCGGGCAGTGCCTCGGGCTTCCAGCTCCGGTTCTCGATCACCGCGCGCTCGGAGCTCAACACCATCTTCCTGATCGGGGGCGTGACCAACGCCACGCCGTTCACGCCGGCCTTGCGCGTGATGCTGATCGTGACCATGAACGGCCAACCGCAGCCCCTGTTCGACGGCGTGATGACGAACGTGCAGCTGCAGCCCGGCGGCCAGGGCCAACCCGGCAGCCTGACGGTCACGGGCGAAGACGTGACGAAGGCCATGGACAAGCAGGACTGGAGCGGCCTGCCCTTTCCGGCCGTGCCGGTGGAGGGCCGGGTGGCGCTGCTGTGCGCCAAGTACGCGCCGTTCGGCCTGATCCCGCTGATCATTCCGGTGCTGTTCCCCGACGTGCAGATCCCGATCGACAAGATCCCGTCGCAAAAGGGAAGCGACCTGGCCTACATCCAGGAGCTGGCACGCCAGGTGGGCTATGTGTTCTACGTGGAGCCGGGGCCGGCGCCGGGCACCAACATCGCCTACTTCGGGCCCGAGATCAAGCTGGGCGTGCCGCAGCCTGCGCTGAACGTGGACATGGACGCGCTGACCAACGTGGAGTCGCTGAGCTTCACGTTCGACCCCGAGAAAGGCGTGCTGCCCATCGTGTTCATCCAGAACCAGCTGACGCGCGTGCCGATCCCGATCCCGATTCCCAACATCAACCCGCTGCAACCGCCGCTGGGCGCGCTGCCCACGCCGCTGGCCAACATCCGGTTCATGACCGACACGGCCAAGATGAGTCCGATGCGGGCCATCTCAGCCGGGCTGGCGCAGGCCGCGAAGTCGCAGGACGCGGTGACCGGCAGCGGCAGCCTGGACGTGCTGCGCTACGGCCGGCCGCTCAAGGCCAGAGGCCTGGTCGGCGTGCGCGGCGTGGGCGTGGCCTACGACGGGCTGTACTACGTCCGCAGCGTGACCAGCACATTGAAGCGCGGCGCGTTCAAGCAGAGCTTCGAGCTCACGCGCAACGGCCTGGTTTCCATCACCCCCAAGGTCCCGGTATGACGAGGCACACCCGTCGCCGTCCGGGCGCAGGGTCGAGGCCCGCAGCACCGAAGGAGAAGAAAGCGTGAGTGAAAAGTTCTACGGCAAGTACCGCGGCTTGGTGCTCAACAACATCGATCCGATGCAGATGGGCCGGCTGATGGTGCAGGTGCCCGATGTCGGCGGCCTGATGCCCTCGACCTGGGCCATGCCCTGCGTGCCGGTGGCCGGCATCCAGAACGGCATGTTCGCGCTGCCCATGGTCGGCTCGGGCGTGTGGGTCGAGTACGAGCAGGGCGACGTGGACCACCCGATCTGGGTCGGCTGCTTCTGGGGCAGCGCGGCCGAGGTGCCCGCGCTGGCGCGGCTCACGCCGCCGGCCGTGCAGTCCATCACCTTGCAGACGCCGCTGCAGAACGGCCTGACCATCAGCGACCTGCCGGGGCCCACGGGCGGCATCATGCTCAAGAGCGCGACGGGTGCCACGCTGATCGTCAACGACACCGGCATCTACATCCAGAACGGCAAGGGCGCCTCGCTGACCATGCTGGGGCCGACCGTCACGGTCAACGCCGGTGCGTTGACGATCGTCTAGGCGCAAGCACCATGTCTGGCCCTTTGTTGCACCTCGGCGCCACCGTGCTGTGCGCGCACGGCGGCCAGGCCATGCCCAGCGCGCCCATGCCGCGCGTGCTGGTCTCGGGCCAGCCCGTGGCCACGCAGGCCGCGCCCTGGCTGGTGGCGGGCTGTGCGTTCACGCCGCCGCAGGGCAACGGCCCCTGTGTGACGGCGCAATGGATCGTCGCCGCCACGCGCGTGTTCGCTGCCGGCCAGCCGGTGCTGCTGATGAGCAGCCAGGCGATCTGCGCGCCCACGGGCACGCCCTTGGCGCCGGTGTTGGCGCAGACCAGAGTCATCGGGATGTGAGCATGGACCAGAACCTCGCCTTCCCTCTGCACATCGACGGGCGCGGCCGCAGCGCCGATGCGGCGCGCGACGCGCACCTGCGCGGCCTGATCGAGCAGCTGCTGTTCACCATGCCGGGCGAGCGCGTGATGCGGCCCGATTTCGGCTGCGGGCTCATGCAGCTGGTGTTCGCGCCGAACAGCCCCGAGCTGGCGGCCACGGTGCAGGCCCTGGTGCACGGATCGCTGCAGCAGTGGCTGGGGCATCTGCTGCAGGTGGACGAGGTCAGCGCCGAAGCCGCAGACGCGACGCTGACCGTGCAGGTGCGGTACACGGTGCTGGAGAACGGGCAGGCGGGACTCGCCGAGTTCACAAGGGAGGTCGGGACATGAACACCCCGCATAGCCAAGGCCGAGCGCAGCGACGGCCCGCCCCCCCGGCCGAGCGCAGCGATGGCCCGTGTGGGATTTGCCCCTGTGCCCCTGCCGAGGAGCGCAGGGGTGGGAGCGGGATCACACACGGACCATCGCTGCGCTCGACCCTTGTCGTCGGAGCTGCACCATGAACAGCCAATACCTCTGCAACCACCCCGGCCGCATCGCCGCCGTGCGCGCCGCCGGCCAGGAACTGCCGCCACGCTGGTTCAACGGCATCGCCTCCCTGGAGGTGGTGCACGACCAGCCCCGGCTGCTGCTGCATTTCGTGCACGACCTGGCCACCGTGCCGACCGCGCCGCTGACGGCCGCCAACGTGGAGATCCGCGGCGGCGTGCGCGTGCGCGATCCACGCGTACTGGGCGTCAGCGCAGCCGGCCTGGTGCTGGGCCTGGAGCTCGACAGCATCGGCGACCTCTCGCGCTACCAACTGCGGCTGGTGGCCTCGGCCGGTTCCGACGCGCCGCCCGACGGCATCGACCCGGCCCTCGCGCAGATCGACTTCAGCTTCAAGGCCGACTGCCCTAGCGACTTCGACTGCCGCACCGACCTGGCCTGCACACCCGCGCCGCAGCCCCAACCCGACATCGACTACCTGGCACGCGACTACGCGAGCTTCCGCCGCCTGGTGCTGGACCGGCTCGCGGTGCGGATGCCCGACTGGCGCGAGCGCAGCCCGGCCGATCTGCTGGTCACGCTGGCCGAGGCCCTGGCCTTCCGCGCCGACGAGATCGCCTACTTCCAGGACGCGGTGGCGACCGAGGCCTACCTGGGCACGGCGCGCCAGCGCGTGTCGGTGCGCCGGCACACGCGGCTGCTGGACTTCGCGCTGCACGAGGGCTGCAACGCGCGCGCCTGGGTCGCGTTCGAGGTCGAGCCCACGGCCAACGGCCAGCAGCTGGCGGCCTGCGATGCCGCCACCGGCCTGGGCGGCACGCTGCTGCTCACGCGCAGCGGCAACCAGCCGCCGCGGCTGGGCCAGGCCGCGCAGGGCGCGGCGCTGGTGGCCGCGGGCGCCCAGCCGTTCGAGCTAGTCACACCCGTCACGCTGCACAGCGCGCACAACGACCTGCGCTTTCACACCTGGAGCGACGCGGCCTGCTGCCTGCCGCGCGGCGCCACGCGCGCCTTCCTGCGCGACACGCCGGCCAGCCGCATCCGCCTGCGCGCGGGCGACCTGCTGCTGCTGGAGGCGCGCGCCAACACCACCACGGGGCTGGCACTGGATGCCGACCTGCAGCAGCGCCAGGTGGTGCGGCTCACGCGCGTGGACCCGCCGGCGCAGGACGACGGCAGCCCGTCCGTGCTGCCGCGCACCGACCCGGTCACGGGCCAGGCCATCGTCGAGGTGGTGTGGCATGCCGACGATGCGCTGGCCTTCGACCTGTGCCTGTCCAAAGTGATCGGTGGCGTGCTGGTGCAGGACATGGCAAGCGCCTGCGCCAACCTGGCATTGGCCGACCATGGCATGACGGCCCCGCGCACCGTGCCGCTCGTGCGCGTGCCGGGTGGCCGCGTGCCGCGCTATGCCCTGGCGCAGAGCAGCGCCCTGCCCTGGACACGGCAGGGCCTGGTGCGCGGCAGCGACGGCCAGCTGCGCCTGGTCGATCCGGAGGCCAGCGCAGCCGCCGCGCTGCAGCGCGATCTGGCCAATGCACGCGAGGCCGTGCTGGTGCGCAGCGATGGCGACCGCCGCAGCTGGAGCGCGCGGCGCGACCTGCTGCACAGCGGCGCCCAGGCCACGGACTTCGTGGCCGAGACCCAGGACGACGGCCAGGTGCTGCTGCGCTTCGGCGACGGAGTCAACGGCCTGTCGCCGGGCGGTGCCGAGACGCTGTCGGCGCGCGTGCGCCTGGGCAACGGCAACGCCGGCAACGTGGGCGCCGAGGCCATCGCCCACGTGGTCAGTGCGGTGGAGGGCATCGTGCGCGTGCGCAATCCGCTGGCCGCGCAGGGCGGCACCGACCCGCTGCCGCTGGCCCGCGCGCGGCTGGACGCACCGCAGGCCTTGCGCCGCCAGGAGCGTGCCGTGACCGCGCAGGACTATGCCGAGGTGACCATGCGCGACGCGCGCGTGCAGCGCGCCGTGGCCACGCGGCGCTGGACCGGCAGCTGGCACACGATGTTCATCACCGTGGACCGGCGTGGTGGCGCGGGTGTGGACGCCGCCTTCGAGGACAGCATCTGGGCCTTCATCGACCGCTACCGGCTGGCCGGCCACGACGTGGAGATCGACGCGCCGACCTATGTGGCGCTGGACATCGCACTGCATGTCTGTGCCAGGCCCGGCTACCTCAAAGCCGACGTGCAGCGCCGCCTGCTGGCGGTGTTCTCCACGGCGCCGGGTGGCTTCTTCCACCCGGACCGCTACAGCTTCGGCGAGCCGGTCTACCTGTCGGCCGTGGTCGCGGCGGCGATGGCCGTGCCGGGCGTCTCGCACGTCGAGCCGCTGCGCTTCCAGCGGCTGGGGCGGCCGCCGGCCGGCGAGATCGACGCGGGCCGCATCGCGATGGCGCGGCTGGAGATCGCGCGGCTGGACAGCGATCCGAATGCGCCGGAGAACGGGAAGATCCAGTTCGAGGTGCATGCGGCCGGAGTGACGCCATGACGACCCGCCAGATCAAAGGCCGCGCGCAGCGCCGGCTGATCGCGGCCGAGCGCAGCGATGGCCCGTATGGGATTTCCCCCTGTGCCACTGCCGAGGAGCGCAGTGCCATGGACTGCGCTCCTCGGCGTGGGCACAGGGGTGGGAGCGGGGTCACATCCGGGCCATCGCTGCGCTCGGCCCTCGTCCTTTTGCGGAGGCTGCCATGAGTGACGAACTGCTGGACGGCTGCCATTGCTGCGAAGCTGCGCAGCCCCCCGACCCCATCCACAACGCCCCCGGCCTGCCCGCCATCTCCTGGCGCATCGCCACGCACCCCGGCTTCCACCAGCGCATGCTGACCAGCCTGCCGCTGTGGCGTCCCCCGCTGACGCCCGCCGCCACGCCGCGCCCGCTGGCCGCGCTGACCACGCGCGAGCCCAGCGACCCGGCCATCGCCTTCACCGACGCGGCCGCCTGCGTGGCCGACGTGCTGAGCTTCTACCAGGAGCGCATCGCCAACGAGGGCTTCCTGCGCACCGCGACCGAGCGCCGCTCGGTGCTGGAACTCGCGCGCGCCGTGGGCTATGAGCTGCGGCCCGGCGTGGCCGCCAGCGTGCACCTGGTGTTCACGGTGGAGGACGCGCCGGGCGCACCCGGCATCTGCACCATCGCTGCCGGTGCGCCGGTGCAGAGCGTGCCGCCGCAGGGCAAGCTGCCGCAGGTGTTCGAGACCGGCGCGGAAATCGTCGCGCGCGCCGAGTGGAACGCGCTGCGCCCGCGCCAGACCCGGCCGGCCGACCTGGCGCTGGTCGACCACGGCGGCCAGCTGCGGTTGGCGCTGCTCGTGGAACAAGGCAGCCTGCCCGCCAGCACCGCCGGCCTGCTGAGCGGGCTCGCCAGCGCGGGCCTGTTCCGACTCGACCCCGGCCTGGCTGTGGACGCGCAGGTGGACGCGCTGCCCGTGGCGCGCGTGTACCTGGGCACGCAGGCCAGCGGCATCCAGGCCGGCGAGCTGCTGCTGTTCGTCGGCAAGAACGGCAGCCAGCTCAAGCACCTGGTGCTGCGCGCGCTGGCAACCGAGGACGAGCCCGCGCTGCGCCGCGTGCGCGTGGAGCTGGAGCCACTGCCCGACCCGGTGGCCCCGGCCGCGCCGCCGCTGCTGCACTGGCAGGTGCCGTTCACGGTCACGGCCTTCGGCAGCTACGGCCAGGCGCAGATCGCCAGCCTGCCATTCAGCAGCAACGCCATCACCACCACCATCGCCAACCAGAGCTGGCAGGAGAACGAGCTGCAGGCCATGATCGCGATCCAGGGCTGGAGCAGCCAGCAGCTGGTGCAGGCGATCACGGCCAGCGTCGCGCCCGCAGGCCGGCCCGTGGCGCCCGAGGCCGGGGCTTTCAGCTTCGGCACGCGGCTGGGCTTCTTCGGCCACAACGCGCCCAAGTGGGCCTCGCTGCCCAACAGCAACCTCAAAGGCAACGCCTACCCGGCCGGCTGGGACGAGGACGATGCCAACGGCGCACCCGCCGGCGGCAACCTGGCCGATGCGCGCAGCATCTGGGAGAACTCGCAAGGCGTGGACCACCTGGCCAGCACGCACTACCCGCCCTGCCATGCGCTGCTGGAGCGGCCCGTGCCCCAGCTGGCACCGGGCAGCTGGATGGTGTTCGACTCGCCCAGCGTGGCGGCCACCACCTACGCGCTGTACGACGCACGCGAGACCGCCCGCGCCGATTTCGGCCTGTCTGGCCGCGCCACGGCATTGCGCCTGGCCGGCAGCAACGGCGCGCCGCTGGCCAGCACGCCGGGCCAGGACTTCAAGTTCCGCGACACCACCGCCCACGTGGCCAGCCGGCGCCAGCCGCTGGCCGAACTGCCGATCGAGGCGCCGGTCGCCGCCGGCACCCGGCGCATCGAGCTGTCGACCATGGTGCTGGGCCTGGCGCGCGGCAAGCTGCTCGCGTTGGCCGGCCCGCGCGACGACCTGCCCGGCGTGGACGCGGCGGAGATCGCCACCATCGCCGACGTGGTGCACGGCGCTGGCCGCAGCGTGCTGGTGCTCCAGGACGAACTGGCCTACAGCTACCGGCGCGACGGCCTGCTGATCCATGCCAACGTGGTCCCGGCCACGCACGGCGAGAGCGTGCAGGAGGTGCTGGGCAACGGCGATGCCGCCCAGCCGTTCCAAGGCTTCACGCTGCGCAAGCCGCCCACCACGCACCTGTCGATGGCCACGGCCAGCGGCGTGCAGAACACGCTGGAGCTGCGCGTGAACGGCCTGCTGTGGACCGAACAGCCATCGCTGTACGGCGCCGCGCCCGACGCGCATGTCTACACCACACGCATCGACGACGACGCGCGCATGGCGCTGCTGTTCGGTGACGGCCACCAGGGCGCGCGCCTGCCCATCGGCCAGATGA
>DATKFT010000902.1:0-12673 GCA_035544335.1 Pseudorhodoferax sp. | reverse complement strand
CTCGGCCTGCTGGCGCACGCGTGCCACGGCGGCCGGCGCGAAGCTGCGGTAGCGCTCCTCCTCGCGGTCCTCCCAGGCCAGCGCGAGCGGCACGAAGTAGACCGCGTCGGGCGGGCCGTCGAGCTCGACCAGCGGCAGCAGCCAGGCCTCCTCGCCCTGCTCCCACAGCGCGTGCTGCACCATGCGTGCGCGCTGCACGGGCGTGCCCTTGGCCGCGTACCAGCGCTGCGCTTCGATGTGCCGCGGCAGGATCTCGTTCTCGAACTGCTGGCGCGTCTTGACGGCCATGCCGATGCGCCAGGGCACGACCTGGTCGCGGAACAGGCTGGCCCAGCCGTCGAACAGCACCAGCACGGGCCGGTCCTCGGCCGGCAGCAACTCCTGGTGCCAGCTCGGCACGGCCACGTCGGTCGCCAGGCGCAGCCAGTAAAAGCCATGCGCGGCGATCGTCATGAGGTAGGGCAGCTCGCCGACGGGCGGGAAGGCCGTGCGGCCCAGCATCTCCACGGGCACGCGGCCCTTGTAGGCCGACAGGTCGAGCTCGGCCGGCTGCGCCGAACGCGCGAGGTTGACCACGCACAGGATGACCTCGTCGCCGTACACGCGCAGGTAGGCCAGGATCTTGCGGTTGCCGGGTTTCAGGAACAGCAGCTCGCCACGGCCGAAGGCGCGGCTGGTGGCGCGCACGGCCAGCATGCGGCGCATCCAGTTGAGCAACGACGCCGGCTCGCGCTGCTGCTGCTCCACGTTGAGCGCCTCGTAGCCGTAGATGGCGTCCATGATGGGCGGCAGGTACAGGCGCTGCGGGTCGGCACGCGAGAAGCCCGCATTGCGGTCGGGGCTCCACTGCATGGGTGTGCGCACGCCGTTGCGGTCGCCCACGAACACGTTGTCGCCCATGCCGATCTCGTCGCCGTAGTAGACGATGGGCGAGCCGCGCATGGACAGCAGCATGCTGTTCATGAGCTTGATGCGGTCGCTGTCGTTCTCCATGAGTGGCGCCAGGCGCCGGCGGATGCCCACGTTGATGCGCGCACGCGGATCGGCCGCGTAGGTGCTGTACATGTAGTCGCGCTCCTTGCTGGTCACCATCTCCAGCGTGAGCTCGTCGTGGTTGCGCAGGAAGATGGCCCACTGGCAGCTCTGCGGGATGTCCGGCGTCTGCTGCATGATCTCCGTGAGCGGAAAGCGGTCCTCCTGCGCGATGGACATGTACATGCGCGGCATGAGAGGAAAGTGGTAGGCCATGTGGCACTCGTCGCCGTCGCCGAAGTACTCGCGCACGTCCTCGGGCCACTGGTTGGCCTCGGCCAGCAGGAAGCGGTTGGGGTACTTGGCATCGACCGCCGCGCGCAGCTGCTTGAGGATGGCGTGCGTCTCGGGCAGGTTCTCGTTGTTCGTGCCCTCGCGCTCGATCAGGTAGGGAATCGCGTCGAGCCGGAACCCGTCCACGCCCAGGTCCAGCCAGAAGCGCATGACCTCGAACACCGCCTCCAGCACCAGCGGGTTGTCGAAGTTCAGGTCCGGCTGGTGGCTGAAGAATCGGTGCCAGTAGTAGGCCTTGGCCACCGGGTCGAAGGTCCAGTTGCTGGTCTCGGTGTCGGTGAAGATGATGCGCGTGCCCTGGTACTTCTGGTCGCTGTCGCTCCAGACGTAGAAGTCGCGCTCGGGCGAGCCCGGCGGCGCCTTGCGCGCGCGCTGGAACCAGGGGTGCTGGTCCGAGGTGTGGTTGATGACCAGTTCGGTGATGACCTTCAGATCGCGCTTGTGCGCCTCCGCCAGCATCTGCTTGAAGTCGTCCAGCGTGCCGTACTGCGGGTGCACGTCCATGTAGCCCGAGATGTCGTAGCCGTCGTCGCGCAGCGGCGAGGGATAGAACGGCATCAGCCAGATGGTGTTGACGCCGAGCTCCTTGACGTAGTCGAGCTTGCTCGTCACACCCTGGAAGTCGCCCACGCCGTCGGCGTTCGAATCCAGGAAGGCCTTGACATTGAGCTGGTAGATCACCGCGTCCTGGTACCACAGGGCGGCGTCGCCCAGCGGCGTCACGGGGCCCTGCTGGGCATCGGCCAGTTGCGGAACGCCATCGGTGGACAGGGTGCTTTCCGGGTTCTTCATGCAGCATCGCTCCGGTGGATCGCCAGGATGTGGGCCGGCATCTGGGAGGGGGTCAGTATCACGAAGTTGCCGCCATCCTGCCAGTCGAAAGACTGGCCGGTCAGCAGGTCTTCGGCCACGAAGCGGCCCTGCCCGCCCACGCCCAGCCAGGTGGCATCGACATGCACCCAGCCGCTCTGCGTGAAGGTGGCATCGATGTTGACCACGGTGAGCACCGCCTGGTGACCTTGCGCGTCGCGCTTGGCATAGGCGATCAGGTAGGGGTTGCTCGTGTCGAAGAAGCGCAGCGTGCTGTTGGAGTGCAGCGCCGCGTACTGCTTGCGGATGCGGTTCACGGTGGCGATGAAGCCCGCGATGCTGTCCTGGCGCTGCAGCGAGAGCGCCCCCCAGTGCCGGACCTGGTATTTCTCGGAGTCGCGGTACTCCTCGCTGCCGGCCTCGCGCGGCTCGCCCTGCAGCAGCTCGTAGGGCGGGCCATAGATGCCGTAGCTGGCCGACAGCGTGGCCGCCAGCACGAGCCGGCTCATGAAGATGGCCCGGGGCCCGTGGTGCAGGTGCTCGTTGAGGATGTCGGGCGTGTTGGGCCAGGCATTGGGCCGGTAGTAGTCGGCCCCGGGGCCGTGCGCGAGCTCGTTGAAATAGGCCATGAGCTCGTGGCGGTCGTTGCGCCAGGTGAAGTAGGTGTAGCTCTGCGAGAAGCCCAGCTTGGCCAGGCGGTGCATGACCTTGGGCCGCGTGAAGGCCTCGGCCAGGAACAGCACGTCCGGGTGCTCGGCCTTGACCGCCGCGATCACCCATTCCCAGAACGCAAAGGCCTTGGTGTGCGGATTGTCGACGCGGAAGATGCGCACGCCCTCGCCGATCCAGTGGTCGAACACGCTCTTGAGCTCCAGCCACATCGCGCGCCAGTCGGATGTTTCGAAGTCGAACGGGTAGATGTCCTGGTACTTCTTGGGCGGGTTCTCGGCGTACTGCACGCTGCCGTCGGGGCGCTTGCGGAACCAGTCGGGGTGCTGCTGCACATAGGGATGGTCGGGCGCGCACTGGAAGGCGATGTCGAGCGCAATCTCGATGCCCAGCGCATTGGCGGCGCGCACGAGGTCGCGGAAGTCCTCGGGCGTGCCGAGCGCGGGCAGCACGTCCTTGTGCCCGCCCTCCGCGGCGCCGATGGCCCAGGGGCTGCCGACATCGCCGTCCTGTGCCACGAGCGCGTTGTTGCGGCCCTTGCGGCGCGCACGGCCGATCGGATGGATGGGCGGCAGGTACAGCACGTCGAAACCCATCTCGGCCACGTAGGGCAGCCGCGCCTGCACGTCCGCAAACGTGCCGTGGCGGCCCTCCTCCAGCGCCGCCGAGCGCGGGAACATCTCGTACCAGCTGCTGAAGGCGGCACGCTCGCGGTCCACCACGAGCGGCAGGCCCTCCGCGCTCCACCAGACCGCGTGGCTGCGGTCCGGGTAGCGGTTGGCCAGCAGGGCCAGCTCCTCGCCGAGCGCCGCCTGCTTGATGGCCGCGACCTCCTGCGAGACCGAGTCGATCTCGGCGATGGTGGCGCGGCCGGCCCGTTCGGCGCGGCCGCGCAGCTCCTCGGCCAGCTGGTCCAGGCGCGCGCGGTCCTCGCCCTCGGCACGGGCCGCGGCCTGGCGCACGAGTTCGGCGCCCACGCGCGCGGCGATCAGGATGTCGGCCAGGTCCACACGGCGCAGCAGCTCGGCGCGCCAGGACAGGAAATGGTCGACCCAGGCGCAGACCGTGTAGCGCCAGCGGCCCTGGGCGTCTGGCGTGCAGCTGGCAGACCAGACGTCGTTGCCTTCGGGCCGCATCTCGGCCTCCTGCCAGACCTCGTTGCCCTCCTTGCGCCAGCACAGCCGCACGCGCACCTGGTCGTGGCCGTCCGTGAACACATGGGCCGTGACGTCCAGCGCCTCGCCGACCACGCGCTTGACCGCGAAGCGGCCCGCATCGACCTGCGGCAGCACGGCATCGATGACGGCGCGGGCCTGGCCCTCGGCTGGCAAGGAGGGTGCTGGCGCCGCCACCAGCGCCAGCATGGGCTTGGCGCGCGCGCGCCGGGGCTTCTTGTCGCTCAAGGGTTCAGTCGTCATGGGCATCCGGCTCCTGGCGGAACATCAGCGTGGACAGGGGTGGCAGGGTCAGCACCAGCGAATGGGCAAGGCCGTGCGCGCCCTGGTCCGAGGCCTGCACGCCGCCGTGGTTGCCGATGCCCGCGCCGCCATAGTCGCGCGCATCGGTGTTGAGCAGCTCGCGCCAGCGGCCCGGCGCGGGCACGCCGAGCCGGTAGCCTTCGCGCGGCACGGGTGTCAGATGGCAGACCACCAGCACCGGCGCCTCGCCGGGCGCGCCTTGGCGCAGGAAAGCGAACACGCTGGCATCCGCATCGTCCTGCGCGACCCAGGCGAAGCCCTGGGCCTCGAAGTCGTGGCGGTGCAGCGCCGGCTCGCTGCGGTACAGGCGGTTGAGGTCGCCGACCAGCCGTGACACGCCTTCGTGCAGTGGTTCGCGCGACTGCGCCCAGTCGAGCTCGCCCTCGTGCGCCCACTCGCGGCCCTGGCCGAACTCGCCGCCCATGAACAACAGCTTCTTGCCCGGATGGCCCCACATGAAGCCGAACAGCGCGCGCAGGTTGGCGAACTTCTGCCAGGCATCGCCCGGCATGCGGCCCAAGAGCGAGCCCTTGCCGTAGACCACCTCGTCGTGCGAGAGCGGCAGCACGAAGCGCTCGTGGAAGGCATAGACCAGCGAGAAGCTGAGCTGGCCCTGGTGGTACTTGCGGTAGACCGGGTCCTGGCCGAAGTAGTCCAGCGTGTCGTGCATCCAGCCCATGTTCCACTTCATCGAAAAGCCCAGCCCGCCTTCGCTTTGCGCGTGCGAGACGCCGGGCCAGGCCGTGGACTCCTCGGCGATCGTCAGCACGCCCGGCAGTTCGCGCGCGACGGCCGCGTTGAGCATGCGCAGGAAGGTGACGGCCTCCAGGTTTTCGCGCCCACCTTGCGGGTTGGGGATCCATTCGCCGGGCTGGCGCGCGTAGTCCAGGTAGAGCATGGAGGCCACGGCGTCCACGCGCAAGGCATCGAAGTGGTAGGCGCGCAGCCAGAACAGGGCCGAGGAAAGCAGGAAGCTGCGCACCTCGTGCCGGCCGTAGTTGAAGATGCTGGAGTTCCACTCCGGGTGGAAGCCCTGGCGCGGGTCGGCGTGCTCGTACAGGTGCGTGCCGTCGAAGGCCTGCAGGCCGTGCGCATCGGTCGGGAAGTGCGAGGGCACCCAGTCCAGGATCACGCCGATGCCCAGGCCGTGCAAGTGGTCCACGAAGTACATGAGGTCCTGCGGCGTGCCATAGCGTGCCGTGGGCGCAAAGTAGCCCGTGGTCTGGTAGCCCCAGGAGCCGTAGAAGGGATGCTCGGTCACGGGCATGAGCTCCACATGCGTGAAGCCCATGGCCCGCACATGCTCGCCCAGCGCGTGGGCCAGCGCGCGCCAGCCCAGGAACTCGCCGTCGTTGCGGCGCCAGGAGCCCGCGTGCACCTCGTAGACGGACTGCGACGCCACGCCGGCCTGGCGCGCGGCGCGTGCGGCCATCCAGTCGCCATCGCTCCAGGCGAAGTCCAGCGACCACAGCCGCGAGCCGGTGGCCGGCGGCAGCTCGGTCGCCAGTGCGTAGGGGTCGGCCTTGTCGAGCGCCTGGCCCGCGGCCGTGAGGATGCGGTACTTGTAGACCTGGCCATGCCGGGCCGCGCCGGCCGCGCCCTCCCAGATGCCGCTGCCGTCGGCGCGCGGGGCCAGCGGGTCGGCGCCGGCGTCCCAGCCGTTCCATTCGCCGATCACACTGACCGCACGCGCATTGGGCGCCCAGACCGCGAACGTGGCGCCGGCCTTCGGGCCTGCGCGCAGCACGCCGCCCAGCCGTCCGGCCAGCGCCGTGTGCGTGCCTTCCCGAAAGTAGTGCAGGTCCTGGCCCGTGAGCGGGGTGTCCGGCTGGGTGTCCGGCAGCGTGGTCAGCTTCGTCAGCTTCGTATCGGCGGCGGCCGACTGGGGTCGTTCCGTGTGCGGCATCCGTCCGACTGTGCGCAAGCCGGTCCGGCACGGCGAGCGGACAGCTGCGGCTCTGCCTGTAGGCCGAGGCCGCGATCCGGCACGTAACAGTGGTAAAACCGAGACCATTGCGGTAAGAAAGTGCGGCGCAACATGGACACATGGTTTGTTGTCGACGGGTCTTTCGTCGTGGCCCTGGTGCTGTTGGCCTTCATGACGGTGGCGCTGGTGCTGCGCCGCATGCTCACGCGGCGCCGTGCCCAGCGCGAGCAGCGCCGCGCCGCGCGGCGCTCGTACCGGCGCTGGCTGCGCGAAAGCGGCCTGCAGCCGCTGGACCCGCCCGAGCGCGACAACGCCAAGCGCCGCTGAACGCGCGCTCGGGTTGCCACCGATGCCGCGGCACGGGCAGCTTGCTAGGCTGTGCGGCGGGGCCATCCCCGCCCCTTGCGGTCAGGAACAAGGCGCAGCGCCATGAGAGCCATCCACCACCTCCTCGCCGCCGGCAGCCTGCTGGCGGCTTGCGCGGGCGCCAGCGCCCAGCAGGTCAACGTCATCTGCTCGGTCCAGGCGGACTGGTGCAACATGCTCGCCACGGTCTACGCCAGGACCACGGGCGTGAAGATCAACCTCGCGCTCAAGGGTTCGGGCGAGGCGCTGGCGCAGCTCATCGCCGAGAAGGACAACCCCAAGACCGACGTCTGGTTCGGCGGCACGGGCGACCCGCACCTGCAGGCCGCCGAGCAGGGCCTCACGCTCGAATACAAGTCGCCCACGCTCGCCCAGCTCTACCCCTGGGCCCAGCAGCAGGCCCGCCAATCGGGCTTCAAGACCGTGGGCATCTACTCGGGCCCGCTGGGTTTTGGCTACAACACCGAGCTGCTGGCCAAGAAGAAGCTGGCCGCGCCCCGGAGCTGGGCCGACCTGCTCAAGCCCGGGTACCAGGGCGACATCCAGGTGGCCAACCCGGCCTCCAGCGGCACGGCCTACACCATGATCGCCACGCTCGTGCAGCTCATGGGCGAGGACCAGGCCTTCGACTACCTGCGGCGCCTGCACCGCAACGTGGGCCAGTACACGCGCTCGGGCACCGGCCCGATCAAGGCCGTGGCGCGCGGCGAGACCGCGGTGTCGATCAGCTTCGTGCACGATGCGCCGCAGGAACAGATGCAGGGCTTTCCGGTCCAGACCGCCACGCCCAGCGAAGGCACGGGCGCGGAGATCGGCTCCATGAGCATCGTCAAGGGCGCGCGCAACCTCGAGCAGGCCAAGAAGTTCTACGAATGGGCGCTGACGCCCGGCGCCCAGGCCTTCGGTGCGGCCACGCGCCAGTACCAGCTGCCGTCCAACCAGGCCACCGTGGTCGACCCCCATGTACCGGACTTCCGCAAGATCCGGCTGATCGACTACGACTACCAGAAGTACGGTGCGAGCGCGGAGCGCAGGCGCCTGATCGCGCGCTGGGAAAAGGACGTGAACGCCCTGCCCCGGTGATGCCGCACCGACGCCCCGCCACAGCGCTCCGAAGGGGCCCCACCGCGCACCGGGCGGTGCGGCCGTGAGCCGGCGCCCCAACGCCGCGGTGTGGGCCTGCACCGCAACCGGCCTGCTCGCCTACCTGCTGCTGCCCTGGTACGCCATCCAGGACACGGGCTGGTACCAGGCCTGGCCCGGCATCTTCTCGCCCGGCGACGCCGCCAACGGCCTCTTGCACGCACTGGCGCAGAACCGGCCCTGGCTGCTGGTCGGCCTGGCCGGCCTGCTGCTCTGCGCGGTCGGCGCGACGCGAGCCCCGGGCCGCGGCCAGGGGCGCTGGCTGCTGGCCGGCGGCCTGCTCGGCGCAATGGGCCTGGCGCTGGCGGGCTTCACGATCGGCGCGCGCGGCTGGAGTGTCGCGGCACTCAACACCGTGTTCGGCGAACTCGCGACCCAGCAGTTCGGCATCGGCGCCGGCGGCGGCGTCGCGCTGGTCGCGCTGATCCTGCTGGCGGCCTTCGGCCTCGCGCGGCTGGGCTTTTTTCGCGGCGACCTGTTCGTCTCGGCTGCGGTCGTCGGCTGCGGCGTGCTGTTGCTGCTCTTCATCGCCTACCCGGTCGGCAAGGCGCTGGCGGGGGCCTTCCTGCTCGAAGACGGCAGCTGGTCCCTCACGGCCTTCTTCGCCCGCGTCTTCACGCCGCGCATCTGGGGCCTGTCCTGCCTGGCCGGCGCCACGGCCTGCGGCGTGGCCTGGAACACGCTGGTGCTCGCGCTGCTGACGGCCACGGGCACCACGGTGCTGGGCACCCTGCTGGCGCTCATGGCCGAGCGCGGCCACCGGCGCGTGCAGGCGCCGCTGCGCGTGCTCGCGCTGCTGCCCATCATCACGCCGCCCTTCGTCGTGGGCCTGGGCCTCGTGCTGCTGTTCGGCCGCGCGGGCGTGGTCAACCAGCTGCTGGAGAGCGGATTCGGCGTCACGCCCACGCGCTGGTTCTATGGCCTGCCCGGCATCCTGACGGCCCAGCTGTTCGCGTTCACGCCCATCGCCTTCATGATCATGCGCGGCGTGGTGCAGGGCATCGCGCCCAGCCTGGAGGAAGCCGCGCAGATGCTGCGCGCGGACCGGCACCGCACCTTTTTCACCGTCACGCTGCCGCTGCTCAAGCCGGGGCTGGCCAACGCCTTCCTGGTCGGTTTCATCGAAAGCATCGCGGACTTCGGCAATCCCGTGGTCGTGGGCGGGCAGTACAGCGTGCTGTCCACCGACATCTTCTTCGCCATCGTGGGCGCGCAGTACGACGCCGGCCGCGCGGCCGCGCTGGCCTGGGTGCTGACACTGTTCGCGCTGGCCGTGTTCGCACTGCAGCGCGCCGTGCTCGGAAAGCAGAACTACACCACGGTCAGCGGCAAGGGCGACGCCGGCATCGCGATGGCCCTGCCGGATGGCGTGCGCCGCGTCTGCCATGGCCTGGCCCTGCCCTGGATCGCGTTCACGGTCGTGGTCTATTTGTTCGCGTTCGCAGGCGGCTTCGTGCAGACCTGGGGACGCGACTACACGCCCACGCTCAAGCACTTCACGACGGCGTTCGCGCTCGAATGGGGGCCGTTCGGCCTGGTCTGGTCCGGCACGGCCTGGAACTCGCTGCTGACCACGCTCAAGCTTGCGGGCATCTCGGCGCCCATCACGGCGTCGCTGGGGCTGCTCATCGCCTGGCTGCTCGCGCGCAACACGTTCAAGGGCCAGGGCGCCTTCGAGTTCGCCGCGCTGCTGGCCTTTGCGGTCCCGGGCACGGTGCTGGGCGTGAGCTACATCCTGGCCTTCAACGTGCCGCCGCTGGAGCTCACGGGCACCGGGCTCATCATCGTGCTGTGCTTCATGTTCCGCAACCTGCCGGTCGGCGTGCGCGCGGGCACGGCCGCGTTCAAGCAGCTCGACCGCTCGCTCGACGAGGCCTCGCTGATGCTGCGCGCCTCCACCGCGCAGACGCTGCGGCATGTCGTGCTGCCGCTGCTCAAGCCGGCACTCGTGGCCGCGCTGGTCTACAGCTTCGTGCGTGCGATGACCACCGTGAGCGCCGTGATCTTCCTGGTGACGGCCGAGAACGAGCTGGCCACCACCTACATCATCGGCCGCGTGGGCAACGGCGACTACGGCGTGGCACTGGCCTATTGCACGGTGCTGATCGTGCTGATGTCGCTGGCCATCGCGCTGATCCAGCTGCTGGTCGGCGAACGCAGGCTGGGCCGGCGCGGCACGCCGGCGCGCCCGGAACACCACGGGGCCGCGGCAGACGGGAAACAATGGGCGTGAGCACGAGGGCAAGGCCATGAACGGCATCGAATTCCGCCAGGTGACCAAGCGCTACGGCACGGATGCCGGCGCGCCGCTGGCCGTCCAGGGCATCAGCTTTGAGGTGCCACAGGGCACGCTGACCACCATCCTGGGGCCTTCGGGCTGCGGCAAGACCACCACGCTGCGCATGATCGCGGGGCTGGAATCGCCGAGCTCGGGCCAGATCCTGATCGGTGGGCAGGACGTGACCACGCTGGGGCCGGCCGAGCGCAATGTCTCGATGATGTTCCAGAGCTATGCGCTGTTTCCGCACATGGACGTGCTGGACAACGTCGCCTACGGCCTGCGCATGGGCGGCAGTGCCAAGGCCACGGCCCGCACGCGCGCCCGCGAGGCGCTGCGCAGCGTGGGGCTGGTCGGCTTCGATGCACGCCTGCCCAGTGCGCTGTCGGGCGGCCAGCAGCAGCGTGTGGCGCTGGCGCGCGCACTCGTGCTGGAGCCGGCCGTGCTGCTGTTCGACGAACCGCTGTCCAACCTGGACGCGCGGCTGCGCCGCGAGATGCGCGAGGAAATCCGCGCGATCCAGCAGCGGCTGCAGCTCACCGTGGCCTACGTCACGCACGACCAGAGCGAGGCGCTGGCAGTCTCCGACCAGATCATCGTGATGGACCACGGCCGGATCGCGCAGCGCGGCACGCCCGAGGCGCTGTACAGCCAGCCGCAGAGCGCGTTCGTGGCCGGGTTCATGGGCGAGGCCATGGTGTTTGCGGGCGAGGCCCGCAGCGACGGGCAGGTCGCGCTCGGGCCGCTGCGTTTCGTGCCGCGCCATCCCGTGCGCGCAGGGAAGGTCCAGGTCGCGGTGCGTCCGGAGGCCTGGCAGATCGGTGGCGCCGCCGGCCTGCCCGCCACGCTGCGCAAGGCGGCCTACCTGGGCAGCTTCTACGAGTACGGCTTCGACACCGCGCTGGGGCCCGTGCTCGTCGTGTCCACCGACCTCGCGCAGCCGCTGCGGCCGGGCGCCGAGACCTGGCTCACGCTGCGCGCGCACGGGGTCGCCGTGGTCGCGCAAGCCGGCTGAGGTTCAGAAAGTCTTGCTGACGCGCAGCTGCGAATAGGTGCCGTGCTTGGCGTTGCGCGAGTTCAGCGTGGCCATGTGCTGCAACGTGAGCACGGCGTCCAGGCCGGGGATGCGCGTGGTCCAGAACAGCCCCGCATTCGTCGACCGGTAGCGGCTCGTGCCATAGGGGTTGCCGCTGTCGTCCTGGAACTGCTGGGCCTGCACCACGTGCACGCCCACCGGTCCCAGGCGCGTCAGGTAGCCGGCCGCGGCCTCCACGCTGGCCCAGTTGCCGCTGCGCAGATGGTTGTCACGGTTGCGCGTGTTCAGGCCCACCGTCAACCGGCCGGCCAGCGCGATGTCGGGCCGCGGCAGGTAGACCAGCTGCGCCGCCGGGCGCAGCGTCACGAAGTTGCCGAAGCCGATGTCGGGCCCCGGGGCCGCGTTGTAGCGCCCGGTCGGCAGCACCAGCGAGGCGCCGGCCAGCACGCGCAGCCGCGCACCGGCATGGCGCCAGCCCGCGTGCAGCTCCAGGTCGCCGATGCCGGACACGCGCCCACCCTCTGCCGCCAACTGGTCGGCGATGCTGCGCTGGAACTGGGTGTCGAACTGCGCCTGCACGGCCGCCTGCGTCGCAGCCGGCACGGCGGGATTCCAGTTCAGCGCGGGCGTGGCGGCCTGGGCGCCAAAGCCCTGCTTCTTGGTCGCATACGGCAGGTTCACGGCCAGCGCCAGCCGGCCGCCGCCGTAGCGGGCCGCGCTGAGCCAGGCCAGGCCCAGGTTCCATTGCACGAGCGAGCCCCGCGCGTCGATGCGCCCCGTGGTGGCGCCATAGCTGGGATACAGGGCCGACGGCGTGGGCGCCGGCAGCGGCAGCGTGCCGCCCGGCAGGGTCCGCGTCAGCGGCTCGCCGTCGTTGCCCGTGACCTTGCGGATGCCCACACGCGTGAGCGCGATGCCACCGGTCAGGCCCTGCAGGTCGGGCGGCGCAAAGATCTCGCCGCCCAGGCTGCCGGCGAGGTTGTAGCGCAGCTGGAAGTCTTCGGCGGCCTGCGCGGCACCGGCCAGGACCAGCGTGGCCGCGAACAAGGCTTTCATGGAATAGCGTGGTGGAGAACGTACGGGCGCGGCACCTTAGCACCGGTCAAGAAGGGCGCACCCGTCCTGTCGCAAGCCCGCGACGCGGCACGCCGCAAGCCTACCCCCTACGCATGCGCCGCCCACCCCGATCCGGCCTGCCCTCACGCGGCATCGGCGGCGAACAGCGCCCGCACCGCGGCCGCGAACGGCGCCGCCAGCGGCGAGCCGAAGCCTGCGGCCGCGGGATGGGCCAGCACCACGCGCTGCGCCGCGAGCGGCCCGCGCAGCCGCCGCACGGCGATGCGCCGGCCGTCGTGGCTGCGGTCGTGGACGGGCCGCGTGGTCAGCACCGAGACGCCCAGGCCGTTGCCGACCAGGGCGCGCACGAGCTCCAGCGAGGCCACCTCGTAGGCGATCTGCGGCGCCACGCCCGCGTCGCGGAACAGCGAGAGGAAGTACTCGCGGCTGTGCGGCAGCTGGATCAGCACGAGGGGCTCGGCCGCCAGGTCGGTCAGCCGCACGCTGGCCTGGGCTGCAAGCCGGTGCCCCCAGGGCAGCAGCGCATGGGGCACGAGGTCGGCCAGCGGCTCGATGCGCACGCC
>DATKFT010000901.1:0-5234 GCA_035544335.1 Pseudorhodoferax sp. | reverse complement strand
GGATGCGCCGGCCGGTAACGACGATATCCTCCGTGCGGGCGGGGCCCACATGGGCCAGCAAGGTGTCTACCGCGGGTGCGCTGATGGCGCGCGCGAGGTCGATCTCGGGCATCCAGAACTGCGCGTCGTCCGCCGCGATGCGGAAGTCGCAGCCCAGGGCCACCATCATGCCAACGCCCGCGGCATGACCGTTGACGGCGGCCACCACCAGCTTGGGCATCGCCAGGATCTGCAGCACCACCTGGCCGATCAGGGCGGAGAGGTGGGCCGCGATGGGGGCGAAGACCTGGGCGCGCTCCTCGCCCTCCAGGCCGGCCCCGGCGGAGCGGTCGGCGCTGGCCGAGAACACCGTGCCCCTGCCTGTCAGTACCACGGCCGCGACCTGCGGCGCGCGCGACTGCTCGCGCAAGGCCTCGCGCAGTTCCACGAGCAACTGCGCGTTCATGGCGTTGCGCTTGCCGGCGCGGTCCAGCGCAACGACGGCGAGCGGGCCGGACCGCGACACCTGGACGAACTCGTACCGCATCCGGCGCGTGCGCGGGGGCCAGTGCCGTCTACTTGGCGCTGACGCCAGTCAGGTCGACGGCGGCCTCCACATCTTCAGCTCGCGCTAGATGAAGCTGCCGAACTGGCTGGGCTGGGCGGTGTCGGCGGCCTGCGCGCCACTGGTCTGCAGCCACTGCTTGAACTCCGGGCTGTCCAGCGCCTTCATCAACGCCTGGTTCAGCACGGTGATGGCTTCGCTCGGGTTCCCGCGGGCGCCGCCAGGCCGAACCAGCCGGACACCTCAAAGCCCGGCAGCCCGCCTTTGGCGATCGTGGGGACGTCGGGCGGCACCTCCACGGACGGCGAGCCGCGACGCGTAGGAATGGCACTGGTCGACGCGGCGACCGCTGTCTATGCGGCGCAAGCGATCGGCGCAGCGCTGTACCAACGTGATCGCACTAGGCGCGGCAAGCGGCTGGAAGTCACGCTCATGGGGTGCTCGGCTCACCTGCAGACGGTGCCGCTGATCGACGACCAGCCGCATGCGGGTAAGCCGCGCCCGCCGGTTACCGTCCCTTCGGGCACGTTCCAGACGGCAGATGGTCTGCTCAACGTCACGGCGCTTCGCGATCGCATGTTCTTCGGCTTCCTGCCAATTCTTCTTGTCCTTTGCACCGGAGAGCTCCCTACAGATGCCCGTGTCAGGAGGGACGGCAGGTTACAGGCTGCGAAGCAGAAGGCGCGAATGTCTCTTGAGGGCGCGCAGCGCCAGTACGTCCCGACTGACAGCGGTCGTTGAAGCGCCAGATTCTCAAGATGGTCGAGCGACGATTACTGGGATGACCGCAGTGCACTCCAGTGCGGTCGTTCGAGCCACGCGAGATACGGAAGCCTCAGCGACCGAAGGCTGGCCAAAGCCACTCGTTCGCTATTGAGGTCGCAACGGCTCCAACCGCTGCACAGTCGCCATTCAGGGCGGCGCGGCAATGGACTACAGAAGGCGCAAAGCTCTCTCTTCTGTCCCTCCACGAACTGCCCCAGCTCGGTTCACACGCGACTCCCTCAGCATCGCGAGAAAAGGCCAGAGCCCTCCAACAGTCGCCCACGAAACGCCCCGGCTTCCGGCTCTCCCAGCCAACGGCGCGGATCCGGTGCCCAGCCAGCGCCGGCCGGGCTGCCAAGCAATGCCGCCGCGACTTCCCCAAGCTCGACACCCAGGTGTTCCCGGGCCGCTGCGGCACCGCCGTCGGCCATGTGGGCGGCCAGGGCGAACCGCTGGAAGCGGGGCCAATCGCTGGCGAACTGCGCGACCAGGATGCGGGCCAGGTCGTACGAGAGTTCATTGCCGTCATCCGCGCGCAGAAACGACTGGCCCGACCAGAACTCCTGGATCTCTGCCGCACGCCAGAACGCCTGGTGGCGCGCGTGCATTTGCTGCGGGCTCGGACGGTGGCCGAACGCGTCGAACGGTTGGGGACACAAGCGGCGCTCGGTGTTGACGGCAAGCCCTTCGTTCAGCCACGCTGGGATGGGCAGATGCCCCAGGC
Source organism: Pseudorhodoferax sp. (assembly GCA_035544335.1). Classification (GTDB taxonomy): domain Bacteria; phylum Pseudomonadota; class Gammaproteobacteria; order Burkholderiales; family Burkholderiaceae_C; genus Pseudorhodoferax. The sequence continues at coordinate 3,201 of DATKFT010000901.1, read as the reverse complement.
AGCTGTGCGTGAGTTCATGCGCGATGACCGGCTCGATGGCCTGGAGGTCGGCGCGCATGGTCACGAAGTGCCCGCAGCCATGCTGGATGTACATGCCGCTGCTGCGCGCGAACTCGCCGGCTTCGGCGTGGTAGTGGGCCACATACCGGTAGTAGCTTTCCTGGTCGTCGAACACGATCAGGATGTCCGACCCCCACGCCGGCGTTTGCGCCACGCCGTCCAGCACGCGGACCACGCGCTGCAGCGTCTTGTGGACGAAAGCCAGCGTGGCCTGGGCCACGTGGGCGTCCAGGCTGGAGAGCAGAACGGCACTGCCATGCTGTGCGATGCCGAAGCTCTGGCCCAATGCCGCACGCATGTGCGCAAGCCAGGCCAGTTCACAGGCGGCCCAGGCTTCGGCTTGCGCCTGCTCATCTGCAATGCCATCGATCCACTGCCGCGCGGCATGCCAGTCCAGCACCGGCAGGCCATTGGCATCGACGAGATGCGCGAGCACCTCGAAGTCGTCAACGCCCTGCGCAGAGACGACCGCTGGCGGTGCTGCCGCCACGTCCGCGTGCGCAGCAATGTTCGGCTTCGCCACGGGCGCGACAAGCGTTCTCAGAAACTTCAACATGGTGTGTGTGTTGGCGTGGAATGCCCGGAGGAAGCGCCCGGGCACCAAGGCGTTCAGGCCCATCTTGCCGCATGCCCTGTGGGGGTGGCAGCGCGCAGCGCATCTGAACTGCGCATGGCACAGAGGGTAAGTGGCCCCAGCAGGCAGGCGCCCCATGTCCTCTCTGTCAGCCACCGTTCCCTTGCCCTGTTGGAATTAACCGACACCACACCGCCCCGCATGGCGCTACCTTCCCGCCCATGCCATCCGAACTCCGCCTCTGGGACATCTCGCCGCCCGTGCACGCGGGCACGCCGGTGTTTCCGGGCGACACCCCCTACCGCCAGCGCTGGGCGGCCAGCATAGCCCCCGGCTGCCCCGTCAACGTCGGCGAGCTGACGCTGTCGCCGCACGTGGGCGCGCATGCCGATGCGCCGCTGCACTACGACCCGGCGGGCGCGGCGATCGGCGCCGTGGACCTCGCGCCCTTCCTGGGGCCGTGCCGCGTGGTGCATGCGATCGGCTGCGGGCCGCTCGTGCAGTGGGCGCACCTCGCACACGCGCTGGACGGGCCGGCCGGGCTGCCGCCGCGCGTGCTCGTGCGCACCTACGCGGCCATGCCGCAGGACCGCTGGGACCCGCAGCTCGCGGCCTTCGCGCCCGAGACCGTGGAGCGGCTCGCGGCGCTGGGCGTGCGGCTGATCGGCATCGACACGGCCAGCATCGACCCGGCCGACAGCAAGACGCTTCCCAGCCACCAGGTGATCCGCCGGCGCGACCTGCGCGTGCTCGAGAACCTCGTGCTCGACGCCGTGCCCGAGGGCGACTACGAACTCATCGCGCTGCCGCTCAGGCTGACCACGGCCGATGCGTCGCCCGTGCGCGCCGTCTTGCGTGAACTCCGAGGCTGAACCATGACCACCCTGCACGACTGCCGCGCGCGCGACGCCGCCGACCCGCTGCGCGCCCTGCGCGATCTGTTCACTCTTCCCCAAGGCGTGATCTACCTCGACGGCAACTCGCTGGGCGTGATGCCGGCCGCCGCGCCCGCGCGCATCGCGGCGGCCGTGACCGAAGAGTGGGGCGAGCAGCTGATCCGCGCCTGGAACAGCGCGGGCTGGTTCGAACTGCCCCAGCGCCTGGGCGACAAGCTCGCGCGGCTGGTCGGCGCGCAGCCCGGCGAGCTGGTCTGCACCGACTCGACTTCGGTCAACCTGTTCAAGGTGCTGTCGGCCGCGCTCAAGATCGCGGCCGAGGACGCGCCGCAGTGCCGCCTCGTCGTCAGCGAGCGCAGCAACTTCCCGACCGACCTCTACATCGCCGAGGGCCTTTGCCGCGAGCGCGGGCTCAGCCTGCAGCTGGTCGACGACGCGGCCGAGATCGCCGCGCTGCTGCCCGAGACGGCCGTGCTGCTGCTCACGCACGTGAACTACCGCACCGGCGCCATGCACGACATGGCGGCCGTCAGCGCAGCGGCGCACGCGGCCGGCGCGCTCGTGGTCTGGGACCTCGCGCACAGCGCGGGCGCCGTGCCCGTTCATCTCCACGCCGGCGGCGCCGACTTCGCGGTGGGCTGCGGCTACAAGTACCTCAACGGCGGCCCGGGCGCGCCGGCCTTCGTCTGGGTGCACCCGCGCCATGCGCAGCGCTTCTGGCAGCCGCTGTCGGGCTGGTGGGGGCATGCGGCGCCGTTCGCGTTCACACCCGGCTACGAGCCGGCCCCGGGCATCGCGCGCTACCTGTGCGGCACCCAGCCCATCCTGAGCCTCACGGCGCTCGAATGCGGGCTGGACACGGTGCTGGCGGCCGAGCCGCTGGGCGGCATGGCCGCGCTGCGCGCCAAGTCGCTCGCGTTGACGGACCTGTTCATCGCGCTCGTGGAAGAACGCTGCGCAGGCCATGGCCTGGCGCTCGTCACGCCGCGCGAACACGCGCGACGCGGTTCGCAGGTCTGCCTGAGCCGACAGGACCCCCACGCTCCGCCGCTGCGCGGGTCGCTGCCCCCCGAGGGGGCCATCGCCGCCTTGGGGCGGCCCGGCGGCGGCGGCTCCGGCGCCTACGCCATCGTGCAGGCCCTGATCGCGCGCGGCGTGATCGGCGACTACCGCGCGGGCGATGCGCAGGGGCCTCGCGGCACAGGTCTTCCCGACATCCTGCGCTTCGGCTTCACGCCGCTGTACCTGGGCTTCGAGGATGTCTGGAACGCGGTGGAGCAGCTGCGCGATGTGCTGGTGTCCGGGGAATGGCGCCAGCCCGAGTTCCACCAGAAGAACGCGGTGACGTGAAATGAACCCACCCCGTTTGAACGGCTCACTGCGTGTAGCCATTCCATCCCCCTCCAGGGACGCCGCCAGCGGCCTGGCAGAGCCAGTTCCGCGGCGTCTGCTGGCATGGCCTGCTCCGCGGCCCCTTGCACCGCGGCTTGCGAGCCGGTTCCATGTCCTGCGGGTGGCGCGCCAGCGCAATGGACAACTGACATGACGACCGACCGGGACCCCGCCAAGATCGTCCACGACGAGAAGGCCCAGCTGGACTTCAGCCAGTCCATGAGCTACGGCGACTACCTGCACCTGGACGAGATCCTGAACGCACAGCACCCGCTCTCG
>DATKFT010000900.1:0-3594 GCA_035544335.1 Pseudorhodoferax sp. | reverse complement strand
GACCACTCGGTCAGCGTGCGGTCGCGGCCCGCGGCGGCCTGGTCGAAATCGACCTTGATCAGGCGCGACTCGTAGTCGGCCGGGATGTTGGCCAGGCGCGGCGCGACGCCGGGCTGGGCCGTGACCGCGAAGTTCTTGCCGTACAGCAGCATGGCGTCCTTGGACGAGGCCCAGTCGGCCAGCTTCTTGGCCGCTTCCAGCTTCTTCGTGCCCTTGTAGATCGCAAAGCCTTCCAGGTCCCAGCCCAGGCCTTCCTTGGGGAACACGAGTTCGATCGGCGCGCCCTTGGCCTTGTTGGTGTGGCCGCGGTACTCGAACGAGATGCCGGCCACGTACTCGCCGGAGGCCGCCATGTTGCAGGGCTTGGAGCCCGAGTGCGTGTACTGGCCGATGTTCTCGTGCAGCGCGTCCATGTACTTCCAGCCGCCGCCCTTGCCGTTGTCGTCGCCCCACAGCTGCAGCCAGGCGACCACGTCGAAGTAGCCCGTGCCCGAAGAGGCCGGGTTGGGCATCACGACCTGGCCCTTGAACTCGGGCTTGGTCAGGTCCTTCCAGGTGGTCGGGACCGCGATGCCGCGCTTCTTGGCTTCCACCGTGTTGAAGCAGACCACGGCGCCGAACACGTTCATGCCCCACCAGCTCGGCGGCGAATTCTTGGCGCGGTACTGGGACATGATGGCGTCCAGGTTCAGCGGCGCATAGGGTTCCAGCATGCCGTTGCGGTCGAACAGTGCCAGGCTGGACGCGGCCACGCCCCAGATCGCGTCGGCCTGCGGGTTGGCCTTCTCGGCCAGCAGCTTGGCCGTGACCACGCCCGTGGAGTCGCGCACCCACTTGATCTCGATGTCGGGGTTGACCTTGTTGAAGGCTTCCTGGTAGGCCTTGAGCTGGTCGGTTTCCAGCGCGGTGTAGACCGTGAGCTGGGTCTTCTGGGCCCAAGCCCCGGCAGCGAACGCCAGGCCGAGCAGGCCGGCGGCCAGGGACTTTGCAAACTTCATGTCGGAACTCCGTGTCGAAAGAAGCCGCACTGTGCGCAAGCCAAGCGACACCTTGATGACACATGGCGCGCGCAGCATCGCAGGCTGGCCCGCGTGGCCGTTCCCGCCCCTTGCTTCTTCTTCCCCCATGGCCCTGACCCTGCCCGACATCGCAGCGCTGTTCGCCCGCCGCGGCGGCGAACAATACAGCGGCGAACCCGTGACCCAGCTGGCCCATGCGCTGCAGACCGCGCAGCGCGCCGAGCAGGACGGCGCGCACGACGCGCTCGTGACGGCCGCGCTGCTGCACGACCTGGGCCACCTGCTGGCCGACCACGGCGCCTCGCCCACGCTGCGCGGCATCGACGACCTGCACCAGTACCGGGTGCTGCCCTTTCTGCGCGGCCTGTTCGGCGAGCCCGTGCTCGCACCGATCCGCCTGCACGTGCAGGCCAAGCGCTGGCTGTGCGCCAGCCGCGCGGACTACCAGGCACAGCTGTCGGCCGACTCGCAGCGCAGCCTGCAGCTGCAGGGCGGCGTGTTCAGCGCGGAGGAGGCCCAGGCCTTCATCGCCCTGCCTTATGCGCAGGACGCCGTGCGCCTGCGGCTGTGGGACGACCTGGCCAAGGAAGCCGACCGGCCCACGCCGCCGCTCGCGCACTACCTCGCGCGTGCGGCGGCCTGCGTGCAGGCATAGATGGCGTCTGCGCACCAAATGGCGACGACGCAGTCGGTGGACGAATCGGCTGCCCTGGTATTGCTGACGACTGTCAAATCACGCGGAAACGGCGCGGATAGCTCATCACTACTTCTGTGGAAATCAGCACGACCGAGGGCGTTCTGCTTGCTACTGGTTGTTACGATCTTCGAGTGAGCCAGCGCGACGTGGCGCTTGGCAGACATCTCGAGGAGCGTACAGATGGACTCTTCGGCCCGAGTGAGAGCCTCGGCACTCTCTCCTCCCATGCTGGGAGATAGCTACACGGAGCGCTGGGGGTCCGGCGACGACGGGCTCACATGCTGCTGGCTACGAGGCCTGGAAAAGGCTCGCGAGATGCCTGGCTTGGCAAGCCAGGCACTGGCTGGAGAGCTCCCCATCCTTCCGTGGAAAGGTGGCGTCGCCGGAAAGATCAAGAGCAACGACAAACTGGGATCTCTACAGTACCTTGCGATGTGGCAAGGACTCCGCGGCGAAGATCTTGACATTGACCGCCGTGAAGAGGTCTCGTTGACCTGCTCCCGGCACGGCGTCAGCGTGAAGTTCACCGCAATCGACAGCCGGCTGGCCCAGGTCGAGGAGTAGCTGTGTCGAGCATCTACACGAGACAGGCTGCGGCCTTCCGCAACGAGCTGAAGCAGACGTGTGCCGCCCTCGTCGGTTTGGTCCAGGGCGTCCTCGCTGACGGGGTGCTGCACGACCGCGAGGTTGAGTTCTTGCACAGGTGGCTCGTGCAGGCCGAATCGGTGTCGCTGATCTGGCCAGGATCAGTGATCAGGGCTCAAATCGAACACGCACTCGCCGACGGAGTCATCACCGACGGCGAGCGCGAGCATTTGGTGCAGACACTGCAGCGCCTGATCGGCGGGGATCTGGACGATGAAGCAGCGCCAGTGGCAACCCTCGCCTTCGACCAGATCGCGTCCATCGATTTCGAGGGAAGGTCGTTTTGCTTTACTGGCGACTTCGTATTCGGCCAGCGATCTGTCTGCGAGCGTGCCTCTCGGGTCCGCGGCGCGGAGATCGTCGGGTCGGTCTCCAAGAAGCTACACTATCTGGTTGTCGGCGGCTTGGGAAGCCAGGAATGGAAGCACGGCTCATTCGGCACCAAGATTGAGAAGGCGATTTCGGTTCGAGGTGCCGGGGCTCCGCTGTTGATCGTCGCCGAGGACGTTTGGGCGTGCAGCCTAGGCCCGACACCGGCCTGATCGTTTGGCAGTCATGCATCCGCAGTGCGCAGTTGCACTTGGCGGCCATGCTGGCGTTCTGGCCACGATCCATCCCCAAGATTGCTGACGCGTTAAGGGTCTGGCCCGAGGCCTGGCGCCGGAGCCAACCGATACCCTCCGCTGCATCCTGTCGTGTCGACAGGCATACAACTGGAGGCATGAGATGCGGAAGATCTTGACTGCCTGCGTGCTGCTGGCTGGGATGGTTGGCACTGGAGCGCAAGCCACGATCACCTACACCTGGGAGGCCACTTGCGTGTCAAGATGGACTTCCGAGGGTGACCTGGGCGAACTGGGCTGCCCCAATGAAAAGATCAAGGGCAAGTTCGAGGTCGGGGATTGGTACGTGCCGGGAACCTTCGTAATGAACAACGGCTTCGAGCCGTTCCCGCACCCCTACGCAACGCTTGTCATCTACGACGACTTCCACGCCTTTGCGGTGGCGGGGCAGATGGCTCCCAGCTTCGGGTTCCAGATGCCTGTGGACTCAGGGCCTGGGCTCCTTTGGTGGAACCTGGGAGGCCTCAGATTCGAGCAGTACGTGCAACTGGGCAAGAAGGTGCCTGCCGAGGTTCTTTCCTCGTTGAACAGCATCGACGAGCCCGGTCGCCTGGTGGACACCATGGCTGCTCACATGGCGCTGAAGATCGAGCAGAAGCAGGAAATCCTC
>DATKFT010000899.1:0-5089 GCA_035544335.1 Pseudorhodoferax sp. | reverse complement strand
CGGTGGTCAGGATCGCGTTGGCGATCGGGATGCGGTGGTCCAAGGCGATGCGGCTGACGCTCGCACCCGATTCGTTGGCCACCAGCTCGAAGTGGTAGGTTTCGCCGCGCACGATGCAGCCCAGCGCGATCAGTGCGTTGTAGCGGCGCGAGGCGGCCATGGCCTGCAGCGCGAGCGGAACTTCCAGTGCGCCGGGCACGGTCTCGTGGTCGATCTGCGCCGCAGCGACGCCGAGTGCGGCGAGCTCCTGCTTGCAGGCCTGGGCCAGCGCATCGGTGATGTCGGCGTTGAAGCGTGCCTGCACGATGCCGATGGACAGCTCGCGCCCGTCCAGGCGGTTGTCGCCGGCTGCCAGTTCGCCCTGGTTGGCGCCCTTCATGCCTGTTCCTTCCCGTGTTCGGGCATCAGGTAGCCCGTGTTCTCGAGGCCGTAGCCGGTCATGCTGGGCATGCGGCGCGGATTGCCCATCAGGCGCATGCGTTGCACGCCGCAGTCGCGCAGGATCTGGGCGCCGACGCCGTAGGTGCGCAGGTCCATGCGTCCCCGTTCGGGCGCCTGGGCTGCGCGGGCCGTGCCTTCGAACTGGGCCAGCAGCTCGGGCGCGCTCTCGCCGCAGTTCAGCAGCACGGCCACGCCCGCGCCTTCGTGCGCGATGTGGGCCAGGCTGGAGGGCAGCGTCCAGGAGTGCATGGAACGGTCGATCTCCAGCAGGTCGAGCGCCGACAGCGGCTCGTGCACGCGCACGGCGACGCTGGTCTCGGGACTCCAGCTGCCCTTGACGAGCGCCAGGTGCACGCTGGCACTGGGCTTGTCCTGGTAGGCATGGACCGTGAACGGGCCGAAGGCCGTCTGGATCTCGCGGCTGCCCACGCGCTCGACCAGCGATTCGGTGCGGCTGCGGTACTCGATGAGGTCGGCGATGGTGCCGACCTTCAGGCCATGCTGGGCGGCGAAGACCTGCAGGTCCGGCAGCCGGGCCATGGTGCCGTCTTCGTTCATGACCTCGCAGATCACCGAGGCTGCGCTGCAGCCGGCCATGACCGCGAGGTCGCAGCCGGCTTCGGTGTGGCCGGCGCGCATGAGCACGCCGCCGTCCACGGCCTGCAGCGGGAAGATGTGGCCGGGCTGCACGAGGTCCTCGGCGCGCGCATTCGCTGCCACGGCGGCCTGCACCGTGCGGGCGCGGTCGGCGGCCGAGATGCCGGTGGTGACGCCTTCGGCCGCTTCGATGGAGACGGTGAAGGCGGTGGAGTGCTTGGCGCCGTTGCGCGTGACCATGGGCGGCAGGCGCAGGCGTTCGCACAGTGCGCGCGACAGCGTCAGGCAGATCAGGCCACGCGCGTGGCGTGCCATGAAGTTGATGGCCTCCGGCGTCACGTGGTCGGCGGCCAGAACCAGGTCGCCCTCGTTCTCGCGGTCTTCCTCGTCGACGAGGATGACCATGCGGCCGGCGCGCAGCTCGGCCACGATGTCCGCGACCGGAGAGATCGGGGCGGGGGAGGGGGATGTCATGCCTTGTTTTCCTTGCCCGGGCGCAGCATGCGCTCCACGTAGCGGGCGATGGTGTCGATTTCGAGGTTCACGGCTGCACCCTGGTGCAGGTCGCCCAGCGTGGTGTGCTCCACCGTGTGCGGAATCAGGTTGATGCCCACCAGGCAGCCCTCGGGCAGGTCGTGCACGGCATTGACCGTCAGGCTGACGCCTTGCACGGTGATCGAGCCCTTGACGGCCATGTAAGAGGCCAGCGTCGACGGGGCGAGGATGTCCAGCGCCCAGCTTTCGCCCACCTGTTCGAAGCGCTGCACATGGCCTTGGCCGTCGACATGGCCCGAGACGATGTGCCCGCCCAATCTGTCGTGCGCGCGCAGCGCTTTTTCCAGGTTGACGCGGCCGGTACGGTCCAGGCCTGCGGTCCGTGCCAGCGATTCTGCCGAGACATCGACCGTGAAGACGTGGCCGTCGGCGTCCAGCGTCGTGACGGTCATGCAGGCGCCATTGAGAGCGATGCTGTCGCCCAGGCCGACATCGTCGAGGTAGCCCTGGGGCGTCTCGATCTGGAGCCGTTTACCGTAGCTGGAGGAGCTGCCGAGGTCGTGGACGGCGGCGATGCGCCCCACGCCAGTGATGATTCCCGTGAACATAGCCAGCCATTTTCGCAGGCTTTGGCCATTCCCGGGCACGCGGGCTCAGAAGCGGTCGCGTCCAGGGATCTGGGCCAGGATGCGCAGGTCGGGTCCGAGCTGCTCGACGCTGCTCCAGCGCAGCGCCTGGGCCTGCCCCAGATCGTCGAGCGGCCCCAGGCGTGCCATGCCCATGCCCTGGCCGATCAGCTTGGGCGCGATGTAGACCAGCAGCTCGTCCACCAGGCCCTCGCGCAGCAGCGAGCCGTTGAGCTGCGTGCCGGCCTCGACATGGACTTCGTTGACCTCGCGTGCGGCCAGGTCGCACAGCAGCGCGGCCAGGTCGACCTTGGCGGCCGTTTCCGGCGTTCCTCCCGGCAGCCGCACGACGGTGGCACCGCGGGCGCGCAGCTGTTCTGCCTTGGCCTCGTCGCCGCTGGCGGTGTAGATCAGCAACTGGCGCGCGGGGCCGAACAGCCGGGCAGACAGAGGCAGCTGCAGCCGGCTGTCCACCAGCACGAGGTGCGGCTGGCGCGTGCTGGGCACGAGGCGCACGTCCAGCTGGGGGTCGTCCTGCAGCACGGTGCCGATGCCGGTCAGCACGGCGCAGGCGCGGGCGCGCCAGGTGTGGCCGTCGGTGCGGGCGGGCAGGTCGGTGATCCACTGGCTGCGGCCGTCGTCGAGCGCGGTCCGGCCGTCCAGCGAGGCGGCGATCTTCATGCGCACCCAGGGCTGGCCGCGCAGCATGCGGCTGAAGAAGCCGATGTTGAGCGCACGCGCACGTTCGGCCTGCACGGCTGTGCCGCGCTGCACCGCCACGCCGGCACCGGCCAGGCGTGCCAGGCCCTGGCCGGCCACCTTCGGGTTGGGGTCTTCGCAGGCCGCCACGACACGGGCCACACCCGCGGCGACCAGTGCGTCGCAGCAGGGGCCGGTGCGGCCCTGGTGGGAGCAGGGCTCGAGCGTGACCCAGGCCGTGGCGCCGACGACGCTGTGGCCGCGGGCCTGTGCATCGCGCAAGGCCATGATCTCGGCGTGCGGGCCGCCGGCCTGTTGCGTGAAGCCGCGGCCGAGCACATGGCCTTGTGCGTCGCTCAGCACGCAGCCGACGCGCGGGTTCGGGTTGGACAGGGTCAGCGCTTGCTCGGCCAGCGCCAGGGCCTCGGGCATGAAGTCGGTGGTCACGCCGGGATTGTCGGGGATCGCCTGACGCAGGCGCTGGGGGGCACGCAGCAGCTCGTGGGGCTCAAGGCGGGGCGCCGCCGGTCTCGGGGACGAAGAGGGTTTTCACGACCGCGCGCGTACCGGGTCGCATGCCTTCGGCAACGGCGGTGATGCGGTAGACGAACGGCCGCACAGCGCCCGGACGGGCTGTCTGTGCGGTCGGTGTGGCTGCGCCGGTCTGCAAGCGAAAGATCTCGACCCAGACCCAGGCGCGCTGCCCGGCCTGTGCCGACAGACTGCCGGCCGGCTGTGTGGCCTGCGTGAACTGGCCGTAGCGCGCGCCGAGCGCCTGCGCGGCTTGCGGTGCCTCGCCCAGCACCGACAGCGCATGCAGGCTGCTGGGCGCGCAGATGCCGTCGCGGCACGGGATGGCGGCGCCCACCTGCAGCAAGGCGCGCACCTCTTCGAATTCTGCAACGCTGCGCGGAAAGTAGGGCGCGGCCGGAAAGGGGCCCGTGCCACGCTCGCGGCAGCCGATGAAGCCCGGTGCGCTCTGCTGCGGCGCGATGGCGCTCGGGCGGCATGGCGCGTTGCCGGGGCGGCCCTGGATGTCGGCCTCGGCGTCCAAGGCAAGCGCTTCGGCCATGGCCTGCGCGCGCTGCTGGTCGGCCTGCTGGCCGGTCATCATCTCGTGCAGCAAGCCTGCGCGTGAACCGGCGAGCACCGCGAGGCTGGCCAGCGCCAGCGCCACCATCACGCCGAGCAGGGCGATGCCGCGTTGCCGCCACCTGCCTGGCTCACAGCAGTGCCTTGCGCAGGTTGAATGTGGCATGGGTGACGCGGCGCAGGCGGCCGTCCGCGGGCTGTTGGGCGCCCTGGCAGTTGCGTACGCTCGGTGCCTGGGGGTGCAGGTTTTCGCTGCGCAGCTGCAGGCAGACCTGGACGGCGGCGACGTCGCCCCAGCGGCCGGCCACCTCGTCGGCATCGGCATAACGGAACTGGGGGCCTGCCGCACTGGCCGAGCGCATGCCGTAGAGCACCTGGAAGTCCTCCACGCCGTCGACGATGGCCTGGCTTCCCGTGGCCGCATGGGCGCCCAGGCAGCGCAGGTTGCCGTCCACCAGCGTGAACTGGCTGTCGATGCGGCGTCCCTGTGCTGCGGCGTCGGGACGGTTGCCGAGGCAATCGCGTCCTTCACCGTCGTCCTGGTGGCTGGCGCTCAGCGTGTCGGGACGCCCCGGGCGGCCGTTGGCGCCGCCGACCGCATGGCCGCCGCCAGCGTAGCCATCGAAGGCCGTGCTGAAGCGCACCTGGCCGTCGGCCGTTTCCTCGAGCACGATGGCACCGGCGCGGCGCAGCTGCTGGCCCATGGTGTGGATGGCGAGGTCTGCACGTTGTTGCAGGCGCAGCGCATCGCCGTGCACGGTGGCGCTGGCCTGCACGAAGGCCAGGGTGCCCAGGGCTGCCAGCAGCACGGCCATGCCGCATCCGAGCGCGACGATGAGTTCGAGCAGCATGCGACCCGTTTGCCGCTCAGATGGGGACATAGGCGACATGGCAGCTCCGGTTGGCGGGACAGTCGACGCCGTGGCGCGCGGCGTCGACCGAAAGCAAGGCTTGCCGGGCTGGATCGGGGAAGGTGCCGAAGTCCCAGGAGATGGCGATGCCGATGCGGTGCGTCGCTGCGCCGGCCGAGAACACATGTGCATCGCCTGCGGGCAGCGATTGCGCCAAGGCTTCGCGCCATGCGAACAGGTCGGCGCCTGCGAGCGTGGCACCCGAGCATGCGTCGCGGCAGCTGGACG
>DATKFT010000898.1:0-2501 GCA_035544335.1 Pseudorhodoferax sp. | reverse complement strand
ACCGAAGCAGCCCAGGCGCTCGGCGCGCGCCATGGCGGGCAGGTAGCGCTCGCGCTGCGCCTGGCTGCCGAACAGGTAGATCGGCATCATGGACAGCGTGCTCTGCACGCCCAGCGCGGAGCGGAAGGCCGTGTCCACGCGCTCGAACTCGCGCGCGATCAGGCCATAGCCCACGTAGCTGATGCCCGCGCAGCCGAAGCCCTCGATGGTCGCGCCCAGAAAGCCCAGCTCGCCCATCTCGCGCATGACGGCGACGTCGAAGTCCTCGTTGCGGTGGGCCATCAGGATGCGCGGCATCAGCCGCTCCTGCGCATAGGCGCGCGCGCTGTCGCGCACCATGCCCTCCTCCTCGCTCAGCAGCGCGTCCAGGCACAGCGGGTCCTGCCAGTCGAAGGCCACGCCCTGCATGGCGGCGCGGCGCAGGGTCGGCGCGTCGGGTTCGGTGAAGCTCACTGGAGTACCTTCGCGCTGCGCGCTGCGGTGCTGGGCACCTTGGGGCGGCCCGGCGGTGCTCATGGCACGGGATGGAACTTGGGGATGCCGGCCTCTTCGCTGATGGCCTCGAAGTGCACGCCCACGCGCATGCCCACGCGCACGTCCTCGGGCCTGCAGTCCGTGAGCTGGCCGTACAGCCGTGCGCCGTCGTCCAGGTCGATCAGGCACAGCACCACGGGCAGGTCCTGCTGCCAGCCCGGGTAGTTCATCGCGACCGAGCGCGACACCGTGTGTGAGTACACCGTGCCCGTGGGCCGCGCGTCGGTCCAGCGCAGCTCGCGCGCGCCGCACTCGATGCACCAGGGCTTGGGGTGGAAGTTGAAGGTGCCGCAGCGCTGGCATTTCTGCAGCACGAGGCGGCCCGCCTTGGCGGCGGTCCAGAACGGGCGCGTCTGGTCGGTCAGCGCGGGCAGCGGCTTGTGCAGGGTGGGTTCGGACATGGTGGATCTTCAGTCGTTCGAGAGGACCAGGGACACGCAGCTGCGTCCCGGCCGGCCGTAGGGGATGCCGCCGAAGCCGCAGGCCGCGCCGATGCGCGCGTTCGCCACCTGGCGCTCGCCGGCCTCGCCGCGCAGCTGGGCCACGGTCTCGATCAGCGGCATGAAGCCGCCGATGGCGCCGCCGGGCTGGCCGCCCGAGAGCTGGCCGCCGTCGGTGGACAGCGGGAAGTCGCCGTCGAAGCGCAGGCTGCGCTCCTCGAGGAAGCGCGCACCCTCGCCCTTCCTGCAAAAGCCCCAGTCCTCCACCGTCATCATCGAGATGAAGGGATAGTCGTCGTAGGGCTGGAAGAAGTCGATGTCGTCGTGCGTGACGCCGGCCATCTTCAGCGCGGCCGGCGCCGAGCGCGCAAAGCCCGTGGTCGTGATGTCGGGCAGCGCGCGCGGGCCGTGGTAGTAGTTGTTGGCCTCGCCGAAGCCGCGCAGCCAGACCGGCCGGTCGGTCAGGCTGCGCGCGGTCTCGCCCGAGGTCACCACGTAGGCCAGGCCGCCGTTGACGATGGGCACGCAGTCCAGCAGCCGGATCGGGTCGGACAGCATGCGCGAGGCCATGTAGTCGTCCACCGTGATCGGCTGGCGGTAGATGGCGCCCGGGTGCAGCGAAGCGTGGAAGCGGTTGCTCGCCGCGATCTTGCCCAATGTCTCGAAGCGCAGGCCCGGGAACTGGTGCATGTAGCGCGTGAGCACGAGCGCGAACTGCGCGGTGGCGCCCATCACGCCGAACGGACCCTGGAAGTCCCAGTACACGCCGCGCGTGCGCTCGGGCGACAGCGGCAGGCCCGGCGCGGCCGAGGGGATGCTGAGCGGCGTGTCGGCGCCGACCACGAGCACGCGGTCGACCACGCCGGCGCGGATCATCGCGGCCGCGCGGATCAGCATGGCCGCGGCCGAGGCCCCGCCCTGGTCGGCGCGCAGCAGGATCTGCGGGCTGATGCCGAGGTTCTCGGCCGTCGCGGCCGACCAGTTCACGGTGTGGGCGGCCTCGGCGTGCGCCACGCCCAGGCCCTGCTCGTCGAAGTCCTTCTTGGACAGGCCGGCCTGCTGCAGCGCGAGCTCGGCCGCCCAGGCGATGTACTCGTCCACGGTGTGGTGGGTCTCGCCGGGCTTGGCGCGGCTGTACGGCGTGCGTCCATAGCCGACGATGGCGACGTCTTGGGGCATCGGGTGCTTTCCTGCTGGGTGGGTGGTGGATGGGGGGATCACTGGCCGGTGAAGACCGGCGCGCGGCGTTCGGCGAAGGCACGCATGCCTTCCTTCTGGTCCTGGGTGTCGAACAGCAGCTCGAAGGCGCGGCGCTCGAGCAGCAGGCCGCCGGCCAGCGAGGCGTCGGCGCCGGCCAGCGCCACCTGCTTGATGAGCCGCAGCGCGCGTGGCGGCCGCGTGGCGATGTGGCGGGCCAGTGCCAGCGCATGGTCGTCGAGCGCCTCGTCGTCGACGACCTCGCTGACCAGACCCATGGCCAGCGCCTCGTCGGCCGTGACCGGCTCGCCGCTCAGCAGCAGCCGCATC
>DATKFT010000897.1:0-1632 GCA_035544335.1 Pseudorhodoferax sp. | reverse complement strand
GCCGGGCCGGCCTGCGCCGAAGCCTGCACGCCATGGTCGGCCAGCAGCTTGGCGCGCGTCTCGGCGAAGGGTTCGACCACGCGCACGCGGTCGGCCGGCAGGCCCTGGCGCACGATGCCGCAGATGATGGCGCTGGCCATGTTGCCGCCACCGATGAAGGCGATGGGGCTGTCTGTGGTGGAGGGGGTTGTCATGTCAGTGCTCCATGGAAAGCCGTGGGTCCGTTCCCCACGGGCTGGGTCAGAGATCGTCGGTCAGTGCGAAGGCCACGAACTGCGTGACCTGCAAGGGGTTGAAGTTGTCGTCGCTGAGCAGCACCAGCGTGCGCTGCGCGGGCTGGCCGTCCCGGGCCGGCAGCAGCGGGCCCCAGGCGAGTGCCTCGGTATTGTCCAGCCGCGACAGGCCGGGGCCCTGGTCCGTGGCGACATAGGCCGCGAGGTCGGCCACCAGGGTCTTGGCCAGCGGCCGGAACCCATCCGGCTCCAGCCGGTCCAGGGCCAGCGTGTCCTCGCCGCTGGCCAGGTCCACGCGGAACAGGCGCAGCGTGGTGCCCACGCCCATCGCGTAGGAGCGCTCGAGCACGAGCATGCGGGCGGCGTCCAGCATGAGGATCTCGGACACGCCGTTGTCGGCGTACAGGCCGGGCGCCCTGGGCGGGTGCGGGATGGCCTCGGGGATGTAGGCGCGCTGGGCCAGCGCGCGGCCGCTGGCCAGGTCGAACAGCGTGAAGCGGCAGGGGCCGCCGGGCTGCTGCAGCGTGGGCTCGGGGCCGTCCTGCAGCAAGGCGTTTTCCATGGCCACCCAGACCTGGGTGCCGTCCGGCGTGAGCGCCAGGCCTTCGAAGCCCAGGTTGTGCCGCGGGCCGCGCCGGCCCTGCGGGTCCACCGCGAAATGCGCGGGCAGCGCAAAGCTGCGCAGCAGCCGGCCGTCGCGCGTGGACTCGTGCAGCGAGAGCGGGCGGCCCAGGCGCACATCGCCTTCGGTGGACCACAGCACGGTGCCCGTGGCCGGGCGCCAGCGGATGGCCTCGGCGTCGGGGCGGCTCGGTGCGTCCAGCCGCACCACGTCCAGCAGCTCGGGCGGGCCGATCTGCGTGGGCGTGAGCGGCAGCTTGAACGTGTAAAAGCGCGCCGCGTCGCGGTCGTCGCTGATGGCCACCCAGAGGTCCTGCACAGGGTCGTAGTCCAGGCCCGACAGGCCGCCCACCGTGCTGCCGCGAAAGCGCAGCCGGTGCGGCAGGCGGGCCTCGCCGATCAGGCGCAGGCCGGGCTGGCGGCCCAGGGCGGGCCCTGCGGCATGGCTGCAGGCCGTGAGCGCGAGGCCGGCGCAGGCGCCGAGCAGCAGCTGGCGGCGGGTCGGGTCGGACGGTCTGGCGGGCGGCATCGGCCCGCGAGTCTACGTGGCCGTGGCCTGGCGCACGGCGTGTTCCCAGGCCTGCATGCGCTCGGCCGCCTGGGCGCGCGACAGCGTGGGCAGGAAGCGCCGCTCCACGCGCCACAGGCTGGCCAGTTCCTCGCGGTCCGCGAACACGCCCGTGGCCAGCCCGGCCAGGTAGGCCGCGCCCAGCGCCGTGGTCTCGGTCACGGCCGGGCGCAGCACGGGGATGCCGAGCAGGTCGGCCTGGAACTGCAT
>DATKFT010000896.1:0-2066 GCA_035544335.1 Pseudorhodoferax sp. | reverse complement strand
CAAGCCGGTGGCGGTGACGCTGGGCGACGCCTTCGGCAATGACATCGAGGTTCGCCAGGGCCTGGCGCCGGGCCAGACCATCGTCACCGCGGGCGTGCACCTGCTGCGCCCGGGGCAGAAGGTGCGTCCGCTGCAGACGGTTGCGCCGGCGTCGGCCGCCGCCGCCACCCCGAAGCAGGGGTGAGCGGATGGACCATTCCCGCTTCAACCTGTCGCGCTGGGCGCTCGAGCACCAGCCGCTGACCCGCTACCTGCTGGTGGTGCTGCTGCTCGGCGGCCTGCTGGCGTTCTTCCAGCTGGGCCAGGACGAGGACCCGCCGTTCACCTTCCGCGTGATGGTGGTGCAGGCGTTCTGGCCCGGCGCCACCGCCGAGCAGATCGCGGTCCAGGTGACCGACAAGATCGAGCGCCAGCTGCAGGAAGTGCCCTATGCGGACAAGATCCGCAGCTTCTCCAAGCCCGGCGAGACCACGGTGATCTTCCAGCTTAAGGACACTTCGCCCGCCAGGGAAACGGCGCAGGTCTGGTACACCGTGCGCAAGAAGATCGGCGATATCCAGCAGACCTTGCCGGCCGGCGTGCGCGGGCCGTTCTTCAACGACGAGTTCGGCGACGTCTACGGCACCATCTACGCGCTTTCCGCCGACGGCTTCAACTACAAGGAGCTGCGCGAATACGCCGACCTGGTGCGGCAGGAATTGCTGCGCGTGCCGTCGGTGGCCAAGGTGTCGCTGATCGGGCTGCAGGACGAGAAGGTCTACGTCGAATTCAACCAGGCGCGCTTTGCCCAGCTGGGGCTGGATATCAACGCCATCGCCGACCAGATCTCGCAGCAGAACAACCTGACCGGCAGCGGCGTGCTGGTGACCCCCACCGACAACCTGCAGGTGCGCCTGTCGGGCCAGTTCGCCAGCGTGGAAGACCTGGAGAACCTGGTGCTGCGCGGGCCCAACGGCATCGCCAATATCCGCCTGGGCGACATCGCCCACGTCTACCGCGGCTATGTCGACCCGACCCAGCAGCGCATGCGCTTCAACGGCAAGGACGTGATCGGGCTGGGCATTTCGATGCAGAAGGGCGGCGACATCATCGAGCTGGGCCAGAACCTGCGCGCCGCCTTCGAGCGGCTGCGCGGCCAGCTGCCGGTGGGCATCGAGATGGACCAGGTGCAGGACCAGCCAGAGGCGGTGCAGCGCTCGGTCGGCGAGTTCGTGCGGGTGCTGATCGAGGCGGTGGTGATCGTGCTGGCGGTGAGCTTCGTCTCGCTCGGGCTGCATACGCGGCCGCTGCGGCTCGATGTGCGCCCGGGGCTGGTGGTGGCGCTGACGATTCCGCTGGTGCTGGCGGTGACGTTCCTGTTCATGAACATCTTCGGCATCGGCCTGCACAAGATCTCGCTGGGCGCGCTGATCGTCGCGCTGGGGCTGCTGGTCGACGACGCCATCATCGCGGTCGAGATGATGGTGCGCAAGCTGGAAGAGGGCTTCTCCAAGATGGAGGCCGCCACCTTCGCCTATACCTCGACGGCGATGCCGATGCTGACCGGCACGCTGATCACCGCTGCCGGTTTCCTGCCGGTGGGGCTGGCGCGCTCGACCGTGGGCGAGTACACCTTCGCCATCTTCGCGGTGACGGCGCTGGCGCTGGTGCTGTCATGGCTGGCCGCGGTCTATTTCACGCCCTACCTGGGCTACCTGCTGCTCAAGACCCGCGCCCCCGGTGCGGGCGAGGCCCACGAGGTGTTCGACACCCCGTTCTACGCGCGCTTTCGCCGGCTGGTGGACTGGTGCGTCACCTGGCGCAAGCTGGTGATCGCGATCACGCTGGTGGCGTTCGGGCTGGGCATCTACGCCTTCAAGTTCGTCGAGAAACAGTTCTTCCCGGATTCGAGCCGCCCGGAGCTGATGGTGGAGCTGTGGATGCCGGAGGGCACCAGCTTTGCGCAGATGGAGGCCGAGGCCAAGCGCTTCGAGCAACGGGTCGGCACGGACCGCGACGTCGCCAGCCTGACCACCTTCGTCGGCACCGGCGCGCCGCGCTTCTACCTGCCGCTGGACCAGCAGCTG
>DATKFT010000895.1:0-8679 GCA_035544335.1 Pseudorhodoferax sp. | reverse complement strand
TCGTCTCCTCCATCGCGCTCATCGTCGGCCTGGTCATCATCAACCTGGTCAAGCCCGGCGCGGGCATGAACGTGGACGTGAGCCAGCTGGACACCCAGGCGATCGCAGCCTACACCAAGCCAGGCCAGATGCAGGGCACGGTGGACTTCCTGCTCAACGTGATCCCCAACACCGTGGTCGATGCCTTCGCCAAAGGCGAGATCCTGCAGGTGCTGCTGTTCTCGGTGATGTTCGGCTTCGCGCTGCACCGCTTCGGCGGCCGCGGCACGCTGGTGTTCGACTTCATCGAGAAGTTCTCGCACGTGCTGTTCGTGATCGTGGGCTACATCATGAAGGTCGCGCCCATCGGCGCCTTCGGCGCCATGGCCTTCACGATCGGCAAGTACGGCGTGGGCTCGCTCGTGCAGCTGGGCCAGCTCATGGCCACCTTCTACGCCACCTGCCTGCTGTTCATCTTCGTGGTGCTGGGCGGCATCGCGCGTGCGCACGGCTTCTCGGTCTGGAAGTTCATCAAGTACATCAAGGAAGAACTGCTGATCGTGCTGGGCACCTCGTCCAGCGAATCGGTGCTGCCGCGCATGATGGCCAAGCTCGAGAACCTGGGTGTGCGCAAGTCCACCGTGGGCCTCGTGATCCCCACGGGCTACTCGTTCAACCTGGACGGCACCTCGATCTACCTGACCATGGCCGCGGTCTTCATCGCCCAGGCCACCAACACGCCGCTGGACATCACGCACCAGATCACGCTGCTGCTGGTGCTGCTGCTCACGAGCAAGGGCGCGGCCGGCGTCACGGGCTCGGGCTTCATCGTGCTGGCGGCCTCGCTGTCGGCCGTGGGCCACGTCCCGGTCGCGGGCCTGGCGCTGATCCTGGGCATCGACCGCTTCATGTCCGAGGCCCGCGCGCTGACCAACCTGATCGGTAATGGCGTGGCCACCGTGGTGGTCGGCAAATGGACCGGCGACCTGGACTCGGCGCGCATGCACAAGGTGCTCAACAACGAGACCGGGCTGCTGGCCGATGCGCCCGAGGTGGTGCTCGACGCCGTGGACCACCACATGCCTGCCGCGCCGCAAGGCCAGGGCAGCGCACGGGCCTGAGCGGGAGCCCGCACGCGACTTGGTGCAAGATGCGGGCAGGGCGCCGGGGGCCGGCGTCCGCATCCGCTCTTCACCAGGAGACAAGCCATGGCAAGCAGCAAGACCGGCATCGACACCGAGGCCTTGATCGCACAGTACGAGCAGGCGACCAACCAGCAGGGCCAGGCCCTGCGCCAGGCCGTGCACACGGCCACGCTCAAGGCGCTGCAGCAGCGCGAGCTCACGCTCAAGGCGATCAAGGACGTGGTCAAGTCCGTGACCGAGGCCGCGGCCCAGGGCGCGGCGCGCAACACCCACGGCGTGGACATCGACGCCATGCTGGCGCAGACCGTGGCCGGTGTCGACGATGCGGTGCGTCAGGCCGTGCAGGCCAGCCAGCGCGCGCTGCAGCAACTGCTGGACCAGGGCCTGGACCTGCGCGAGAAGCAGGTCAAGAAGGCCATGGACGACATCGAGAAGATGGAGGACATGGTGTTCCAGACCATGCGCAAGGCCACCAGCAGTGCCGCGCAGGCGCCCCTGCAGGGCGCCTGGGCCCAGGCCCTGATGCTGTTCGGCCAGGGCGACAGTGCCACCGGGCAGGCGGCCAGTGAAGCCATGGAGCAGCTGCTGGCCAAGGCGCAGGCCGCCGCCCGCGAAGGCCGCGCGCTGAACCAGCGCGCGGCCCAGGCCTTCATGGACCACTACGCCACGCTGGTCAGCGGCGTGCTGATCGGCATGTCCGAGGCCATGGGCGCGGCGCCCGCGGCGGCCGCCAAGCCCGCGCCGGCGCGCAGGAGCCGCTGACGCGGTTCGCAGGAGCGCCATGGCGGACAGCGTTGCACAGCCGGCTCGCCGTTGGCGCTTCGCTGCCCGCCTGGGCGCGCGCATCGCGGGCGCTGCGCTGCTGATCGGTCTGGCGGCCTGGGCCGGCGGCTGGCTCGCCATGGGCCAGGGCATGGCGGCACTGGAGCAGGCCGCCGCGCAGCGCCTGGAGGTGGCGGCCGCCCGGCTCGACGCGCAGCTGGCCCGTTTCGACTTCCTGCCCTCCTTGCTGGAGACCTCGCCCGAGGTCATGCAGTTCCTCGCGCAGCCCGACAACGTGCAGCGCGGCCTCGGCGTCAACCTCTACCTGCAATCGCTCAACGCCATCGCGGGCACCGACAACCTGTACCTCGTCGACCGCGCCGGCATGGCCGTGGCCGCGGCCGATTTCGCGCAGCCGGGCACGCCGTTCGGCCGCGACCTCTCGTACCGCCCCTACGTGCGCGACGCGCTCGCGAACGGCCGTGGCCACTTCTACGGCCTGGGCGTGACCAGCGCGCGCGCGGGCTACTACCTGTCGTACGCCCTGCCTTCGCACGGCACGCCGCTGGGGCTGGCCACGGTCAAGGTCAATGTCGCCGGCATGGAGGAGGAGTGGCGCCAGCTGCCCGGCCCCGTGCTGGTAGTGGACGAGCGCCAGGTCGCGATCCTGTCCAGCCGCGACGACTGGCGCTGGCGGCCGCTGGTGGCTCTCAGCGATGCGGCCCGGGCCGAGGCCGCGGCCGCGCGCCGCTACGGCCCGAGCACGCTGGAGCCGCTGGGCTGGCGTGCGCGGGCGGGCGATGGCGGTGTGGTCGGCACGGCCGAGAACGGCGCTGCACGGCGCGTGCAGCTGGCCGGCCGGTCCTGGCTGGCCAGCACGCGCCAGGTGCACCAGGGCCGCTGGCAGCTGATCCTGCTCGACACCGAAGACGCCGTGTACGCGAGCGCGCGCAACTGGGCGTTCAGCGCGGCGCTGGCCATGGCGCTGCTGCTGGCCGCGGCGGCCTTGCTGGACGCACGCCGGCGCGCGATCCGCCAGCACCTGGCCAGCCGCGCCGCCTTGCAGCGCGCGCACGACGCGCTGGAGCGCAAGGTCGCCGAGCGCACGGCCGCGCTGCGGGCCGCGCAGGACGAACTCGTGCACGCCGGCAAGCTGGCCGTGCTGGGCCAGCTCTCGGCCGGCCTCGTGCACGAACTCAACCAGCCGCTGGCCGCGCTGCAGACGGTGTCCGACAACGCCGACCAGCTGATCCGGCTCCAGCGGCTGGACGAGGCCCGCGACAACCTCGCCCGCATCGGCCGGCTCGTGGGCCGGCTCAAGCGGCTGTCCTCGCAGCTGCGGCTGTTCGCGAACAAGCCGGCCGACATCGTGGGCAGCGTGGAGCTGCTGCGCCTGGTGCAGGAGCTGCAGCAGCAGCTGGCACCACGCCTGCAGGAGGCCGGCATCGTGCTGTCGCTGGAGGGCCTGCCCGCTGCGCTGGCCGTGGCCGGCGACGAGAGCCGCATGGAGCAGGTGCTCGCGAACCTGCTCGGCAATGCCATCGACGCGCTGCAGGCCGCGCCGCAGCCGCGCCGCATCGAGGTGCAGGCCGAGGTGGCCGACGGACGCGCGCGCATCGCGATCCGCAACAATGGCCCCCTGATTCCCGACAACGTCCTGGCCCGCATGTTCCAACCCTTCATCACCACCAAGCCTGCCGGAAAAGGCATGGGCCTGGGCCTCATGGTCTCGGCCCACCTCGTGCGCGAGTTCGGCGGCACGCTCAGCGCACGCAACCTCGCGCCCACCGGTGCGGAGTTCGTGATCGAGCTGCCGGTGCGGCGCGCGGACGCGGCATGACGGCGCAGCCGCACCCGATCCAGGTCGTGTTCGTCGAGGACGACGAAGACGTGCGCGCCGGCAGCGCCCAGGCGCTGGAGCTGGCCGGCTTTGCGGTGCAGGCCTACGAGTCGGTCGAGGCCGCGCGTCCTGCCGTGGTGGCCGGCATGCCGGCCGTGGTGGTCTGCGACGTGCGCCTGCCCGGCACCAGCGGGACCGCCTGGCAGGCCGAACTGCACCGCCTGGATGCCGGGCTGCCGGTCGTGCTCATGACGGGTCACGGCGACATCGCGATGGCCGTGCAGGCCATGCGCGAGGGCGCCTACGATTTCCTGGAGAAGCCCTGCAGCTCGGAGCAGCTCGTGGCCATCGTGCGGCGCGCGGCCGACAAGCGCCAGCTGGCGCTGGAGGTGGCCTCGCTGCGCCGGCAGATCGAAAGCTGGCCCGGCATCCAGGCCGCGCTGCTGGGGCGCTCGGCCGCCATGCAGCGCGTACGTGCACTGGTCCGCACGCTGGCCGCGGCGCCGGCCGACGTGGTCGTGTACGGCGAGACCGGCACCGGCAAGGACCTCGTGGCGCGCTGCCTGCACGAGCACAGCGCCCGCCGCCAGGGCCACTTCGTGCCCGTCAATTGCGCGGGCCTGCCCGAGTCGCTGGTGGACAGCGAGATCTTCGGCCACGAGGCCGGCGCCTTCACGGGCGCCACGCGCCGGCGCATCGGCAAGTTCGAGCATGCCGATGGCGGCACGCTGTTCCTCGACGAGATCGAGGGCATGCCGCTGTCCGTGCAGTCCAAGCTGCTGCGCGCGCTGCAGGACCGGCGCGTGGAGCGGCTGGGCTCGAACCAGTCCGTGCCGGTGGACTGCCGCGTGGTGGCCGCCAGCAAGGAGGACCTGCGTGAGGCGTCCGAGCAGGGGCGTTTTCGCAGCGACCTGTACTACCGGCTCGGCGTGGCCTTCATCGCGCTGCCGCCGCTGCGCGAGCGGCGCGAGGACATCCCGCTGTTGTTCGAGCATTTCGTGCTGCAGGCCGCGCGCCGCTACGACCTGCCGGCGCCGCTGGTCACGCCCGAGATCCTGGGCCCGCTGATGGCCCATGCCTGGCCCGGCAACGTGCGCGAGCTGCGCAACGTGGCCGACCGCTACGTGCTGGGCCTCATGGACGGCGAGCAGGCTCGGCTGCTCGGGTCCGTGGCGCCGGCCAGCAGCCTGCCCGAGCAGCTCGAGCAGATCGAACGCGTGCTGGTCTCCGAGGGGCTGCGCCGCGCGCAGGGCGATGTGGGTGCCACGGCGGGTGCCCTGGGCATCGCCAAGCAGACGCTGTACGACAAGCTCAAGCGCTTGCAGATCGACGCCGCGGCGTTCCGCGAGCACCGCGGCAGCTGAGGCACGGGCGGCCGCCGCACGCGCACCATCCGCGCAGCGGCCGAGCGCCCGGGCCGATGCCGCCAAGGAGACAGGAACAGGTGCAGCTCACCCATTGCCGCGCGCTGTGCCTCATGGTCCTGGTCGCGCTGCTGTGGTCCACGGCCGGCGTGGTCACCCGCCATCTGCAGGTCGCCGACGGCTTCGAGCCCATGTTCTGGCGCAGCTTCTCCACGCTGCTCACGCTGCTCACGCTGGCCGTGCTGCTGCCGGCCACGCAGGGCCGTGCGCCGCTGGCACGCATGCGCGCCGCGGGCTGGGCGCTGTCGCTCCCGGGCCTGTGCTGGAGCGTGGTGTTCACGGCCTTCATGCTGGCGCTGACGCTGACCAGCGTGGGCAACGTGCGCGTGAGCATGGCAGGGGGCCGCTTGTGCACGGCGCTGGTGGCGTGCTTCGCGCGGGGCCACCGGCTGGCGCCACGCAACTGGCTGGCCATCGTGCTGGCCGGCGCCGGCATCGCCTGGAGGGACGGTGCGCAACTCAACGTTGGCGAGCGCCTGGGGAGGGCGGCGTGCTGACCAGCACGCTGGTGGCGCTGTGCGTGCCGGTCGCCGCCGCGGTCCACTGGACCGTGACGCAGCGCAGCCATGCGAGCGGGCGCGGCGTGCGCAGACGCCCGCGCGGCTCAGTCGTTGTCCCAGTCGGGTTCGGTGATCGGCGGTTGTGCGCCGCGCGCCGGGATGCCCTCGCGCCGGCTCCAGCCCGAGACCGGATCGAGTTCCGTGAACTCGGGCGCCAGGTGGCGCAGGCCGCGCGCCTTGATCCACAGGCGCAGCAGATGGCGCTTGGGTGCCGGCGGATCGGCCTCGACGAAGGCGGTGCGCGAATGCAGCACCAGGTAGTTGTTGCAGAACTGCATGTCGCCCGGCTCCAGCATCATCGAGTAGATCATCTCCTCGCGGCGCGACAGCGCCTCCATGTAGTCCAGCACCTCCAGCTCCTCCGCGGTGAAGGGCAGGCCGAGCTTTTTCTGTGCCGTCTCGATCGACTTGCGCACGTAGCGGATGCTCAGGTCGCCGTCGGCCTGGCTGAACACGGGCACGTAGTCGCTGACCGGTGCCTGGTACGCGGTCTCCTCGCCACGGCGGTCGTAGCGAAAGCCGCGGTACAGCAAGTCCAGGTACTCGGGGTGCTCACGCACGACGGCATTGAACATGGCCATGCCGCTGACGACGGAACTCAGTCCGCCTTCCTTGGCCCGGGCCATGCAGAACAGGCCGACGATGTCCGAGGGATCGCAATGGAAGGGCAGGTGGGCCGTGGTCTGGTAGCCGCGCACGTTGACGGCGTCGAAATCCAGGCCCTGGCTGCGCACATGGCCCAGGCGGTGGCCCTCCGCGTTCTGCGAAACCCCCTTGCCCATGCACAGGCCGACGGCCCAGAAGAACATCTCGATCTCTTGCTCGCTGTAGCGGCCGTCCATGGGGAAGCCGCGGACCATCGAGAAGCCGCGCCTGCCGAGTTCCTTGTGCAGCATCTCCTGCAGCATGCGCGTCAGCGAAGGCATGGCGAAATCGTCGCGCTGCACGGTCTGCAGCGTGCGGCCCTTGGCGCGCAGCGAGAGCATGGTCTGGTCGATTTCGGCCAGATGCTCCGGCGTCAGGTGGCGCAGCCAGCCGTCCATGGACTGGAAGCTCGCGGCGGTCCAGACCGCGTCGTCATCGAGCGGCGTGATGCGGCGCGCACGCCGGGCGCTCATGCGCACGCTGGCGGAATGCAGCGGCGATGGGCGCACCATCTCGGCCAATGCGGGGGTACTCATGGCGTGGGATCCTCTCGGGTGGGTGGGGAAGAAAGGCGGCGCGATCAGTTCATGCGCGCGGTGGACTGCTGCACGATGGGCGTCCAGCGGCTGCGTTCGCTGCGGATGAAGCTGCGGAACTCGGCCGGTGTGCTGGCGAACGCGGTGGTGTCGATGGCGGCCAGCCGGGCCAGCACCTCAGGCTCCTTCAGCGCGGCGACGATGGCCGCGTTGAGCTTGTCGACGATGGGCTGGGGCGTGCCGGCCGGCGCCAGGATGCCCAGCCAGACCAGCAGCTCGTAGCCCTGGACCCCGCTGTCCGCCAGCGTCGGCACCTCGGGCAGGGAGGCGGCACGCGTCTTGCCGGTCAGGGCGATCGCATTCAACCGGCCTGCCTTGATGAACGCAATGGCCGAGGGCAGGTCCGGCATGCCGGCTTGCACCTCGCCGCCGGCCAGCGCGGCGACCATGGGGCCGCTGCCCTTGTAGGGCACGTGGACGATGTCCAAGCCTGCCATGGACTTGAGCAGTTCCATGCCCAGCTGCGGCGTGCTGCCGGAGCCGGCCGACCCGTAGCTCAGCGCGCCTGGCTTGGCGCGCACATAGGCCATGAAGCTGGCGACGTCCTTGGCTGGAACCGAGGGGTGCGTCACGAGCACGAACTGGCTTCCGGTCACGAGCGAGACCGGTTCGAACGCCGTGTCGGTGTCGTAGGGCATCTGGCTGTTCATGGCCGGCGCGATCGCCAGCGTGCCGATGGTCCCCATGAGCAGCGTGTAGCCGTCGGCGGGCGCGTTCGCGACGGCCTGGGAGCCGATCACGCCGCCCGCGCCGGGCCGGTTCTCGACCACGACGGCCTGGCCCAGCTTGCGTCCCACATGCTCGGCCAGCACGCGGGCGACGAGGTCGGTCGTGCCGCCAGGCGCCAGCGGAGCGATCAGCTTGAGCGGGCGGCTCGGAAAGAGGTCCGAAGCCATGGCGGCGCCGCCGGGCAGCAGCCCCGAACAGGCCGCCAGCAGCGCGCCTGCGGCCAGGCGCAGGCCGCGCCTGCGCACCGAGAGATCAGGACGTCGAGAAGGCATAGGAACTCCGCTGGTTGGGGAAAATCAGAAGACGGCTGCGTTCGATGTGGTTGTGCACGGCCTTGCGCACGGTCTCGGCTTCACCGATGGCCAACGCGGCCAGGATCGCGCGGTTCTCCGCCAGAACCTGCTGCGCGCGCTGCGGCTGGTCGGCCAGCAGCGCCACGCCCAGCATGTGCACGCGGTCGCTGATGCTCTCGACCATGCTGCACAGCAGGCGGTTGCCGGTCCGGGCGGCGATGGCGAGGTGGAACTTGCGCGCGGCCGCGATCGCCGCGACCGCCTGGCCCGCGTGGAAGGCGGTTTCGGAGGCCGCAAGCAAACCGTCCAGCTGGGCCAGCCATGCCGGATCGACGCGCCGCAAGGCCAGCTGCGCGGCCTCCTGCTCGAGCATCTCGCGCACCGTGAACAGCTCCTCGACATCGACAAGCGTCATGGTGCGCACGAAGAAGCCGCCCGCCTGGTCCTGCTCCACCAGGCCCTCGTCGCACAGGCGCACCAGCGCTTCACGCACCGGCGTGCGCGACACGCCCAGCTTCTTGGCGATGTCCAGCGCGAGCAGGCGCTGGCCGGGACGGTAGCCGCCCTGGACGATGGTTTCGCGCAGCGACATGTGGGTGTTCGCGGCGCATTCGGAGCTGCTGGTCTGGGTGTCCATGTCCGTGAATTTATTGTGAATTCACTGTGCATGCGAGCCGGGATAACCCGCGGACGCCGACATCGGGCC
>DATKFT010000894.1:0-4054 GCA_035544335.1 Pseudorhodoferax sp. | reverse complement strand
AAGCATCACGCTGGCCCAGGTCGAGGAGGGCTTCAACGTCAAGCACGACATCTCGATCCCGGTCTCGCGCATCCCCGACTTCGTGCGCGCGGCCGATGCCGCGCTGGCGGCGGCCGTGCCCGGCGTGCGCTTCGTCAACTTCGGCCACCTGGGCGACGGCAACCTGCACTACAACATCCAGGCACCGGCCGAGGGCGACGCGCGCGCCTTCGTGCAGCAGTACGAGGAGCAGATCACGGCCATCGTCTACGACACCGTGAGCGCCTTTGGCGGCTCGATCTCGGCCGAGCATGGCATCGGCGAGCTCAAGCGCCACAAGCTGCCGCTGCACAAGTCGCCCGTGGCCCTGGAGCTCATGCATGCCGTCAAGTCGGCCCTCGACCCGCTCGGCACCCTGAACCCGGGCCGCGTGCTGGCACCGCAGGGCTGAGCGCCGTTCTCCACGCCCCACCGGGCCGTTCTGCTGTTTGACATCCCCACCTTCTGACGCCATGTCTTCTTTCGCCACCACCGACCAGATCCGCGACCTGTTCTCCCGGTCCATGTCGGCCATGTACAAGACCGAGGTGCCGCAGTACGGCAGCTTGCTCGACCTGGTCGCGGACATCAACCGCGCCACGCTGGCCGCAGACAGCGCGCTGCGCGGCCAGCTGGAGGCGGCCGACGAGCTGCGCCGCCTCGATGTCGAGCGCCACGGCGCGGTCCGCCTGGGCACGGCCCGGGAGCTGGCCGACATGCGGCGCATCTTCCGCGTGATGGGCATGCACCCGGTCGGCTACTACGACCTCTCGGTGGCCGGCGTGCCCGTGCACGCGACCGCGTTCCGGCCGGTCAGCGACGCGGCGCTGCGCACCAACCCGTTCCGCGTGTTCACCTCGCTGCTGCGCCTGGAGCTGATCGCCGACCCCGCGCTGCGCGCGCATGCGCAGGACATCCTGGCCCGGCGCGCCATCTTCACGCCGCGCGCGCTGGCGCTCACGGCGCTGGCCGAGGAGGCCGGCGGGCTCACCGAAGCCCAGGCCGCCGAGTTCGTGCAGGAGGTCACGCAGACCTTCCGCTGGCACAGCGAGGCCACCGTGAGCCACGCCAGCTACCGCCAGCTGCACGGCGCCCACCGCCTGGTGGCCGACGTGGTCTCGTTCAAGGGCCCGCACATCAACCACCTGACGCCGCGCACGCTGGACATCGACGCGGCCCAGGCCGAGATGCCGCGCCGCGGCATCGCGGCCAAGGAGGTCGTGGAAGGCCCGCCGCGCCGACGGCACGCCATCTTGCTGCGCCAGACCAGCTTCAAGGCGCTGGAAGAGCCCATCGTGTTCGCCGAAGACGGCGCCGACGGCTCGCACACCGCGCGCTTCGGCGAGATCGAGCAGCGCGGCATGGCGCTCACACGCGCCGGCCGCGCGCTGTACGACCGGCTGCTGGCCGGTGTGCGTTCGATGGAAGGTGCGGGCAGCGCCTCGGCCGATTACAGCGAGCGCCTGGCCGCCGCGTTCCGCGATTTCCCGGACGATCTGGACGCGCTGCTGGCGCAGGGCCTGGCCTTCTTCCGCTGGCGCGTGGCCGACGCCCAGGGGCTGGCCCGCGTGGCCGAAAGCGGCGCGCCGTTCGACCTGCAGGCGCTGCGCAGCCAGGGCATCGTGGCGGCCAGCCCCATCGTCTACGAGGACTTCCTGCCCGTCAGCGCGGCCGGCATCTTCCAGTCCAACCTGGGCGGCGAAGAGCAAAAGCAGTATGCGGCCCATGCGGCCCAGCAAGCCTTCGAGGCCGACCTGGGTGCGCGCGTGCATGACGAGATCGCGCTGTACGAGCAGGCGCAGCAGCGATCCATCGACCAGCTGCGCAGCGCGCTGCGCACCCAGGCCGCCCAGGCTGTGGCCTGACCGGCTGCCTGGATGCCGGCTTTGGCCGGCATCCACCCTGTATCCCTTTTCCCGGGGCGCATGCGCAGGCGCCAGGCCTGTGCACGCGCCCCTTTGTTTTTTGCAAAGCCGCAAGAGGCCTTCATGAGCACTGCAGACCTGGGCATTCAGTCGCCCACCGCCCATCTGTTCAACCCGCTGTTCGCACATCCCGAAGGCTCGCCCATACGCGAGCTGTTGCCCTATCTGAGCCGCCCCGGCATGCTCTCGCTGGCGGGCGGCTATCCCTCGCCCAGCCTGTTCGATGCCGAAGGCCTGCAACAGGCCGCGATGGCCGCTTTGCAGCAGGACGCTGCCGCCAGCCTGCAGTACGGCGCCAGCGAAGGCCAGCTGCCGCTGCGCGAAGCCCTGGCCGCGCTGTGCGCCACGCGCGGCATTGCCTGCACGCCGGCCGACATGATCGTGACCACGGGCTCGCAACAGGCCTTCGACCTGCTGGTCAAGGTGCTGGTGGAGCCTGGCGATCCGGTGCTGGTCGAGGTGCCCGCCTACCCGGCCACACTGCAGACGCTCAAGCTGGCCCAGGCACAGGTCGTGGCCGTGCCCACGGATGAACACGGCCTGGACACCGGTGCCCTGGCCAGCCTGCTGGCGCAGTGGCCCCATGCGCGCCGCCCCAAGCTGCTCTATACCGTGCCCAACTTCTCCAACCCGGGCGGCACGCTGCTGCCCGCGGCGCGGCGCACGGCCCTGGTGGCGCTGGCACGCGAGCATGGCTTTGTCATCGTCGAGGACGACCCCTATGGCGAGCTGCGCTTTACCGGCCAGCGCGAGCCGTCGATCTACGAAACGGGCCTGGCGCAGTGCGGTGCCCAGTCCAACCCCGTGGTCTACCTGTCCAGCCTGTCCAAGACCGTGGCACCGGCGCTGCGCATCGGCTGGATGCTGGCCGACGCCCAATTGCTGCGCCGCTGCACCATCGCCAAGCAGACGGCTGAACTGTGCACCTCGCCGCTGGCGCAGATGATCGCCGCGCACTATCTGCGCTCGGGCCGCTATGCACCCCAGCTGGCCCAGGCCTGCGCCGAGTACGCGGCGCGCATGGATGCGCTGTGCTCGGGCATGCGGTCGGCGCTGGGCGAGCAGATCCGCTTCGTGCGGCCTGCGGGCGGCATGTTCGTCTGGGCGCAGCTGCTGCCGCCACAACGGCATGCGGGCGAGCCCGAGGCCCTGGCCCGGGCGCTGTTCACGGCCGCTGTGGAGCAGGGCGTGCTCTATGTGCCAGGCAAGGCCTTCTTCCCGGCCGAGGCGGCGCAGCAGGCCGGCCTGTGCATGCGCCTGTCGTATGCGGCGCCCACCGTGCCCCAGATCACCGAGGCCGTGGCGCGCCTGGGCCGGGCCTGGGGCCAGGCCGTGTCCTGAGGACATCGGCAACAGCGTTCATGCAATGAAAAAGGCCGCCCGAGGGCGGCCTTTTCCTTGCGGGGCAAACCGGGTATGGCGCAAGGCCTGCCCGGTTGCGGCGGGCAATTACATGCCCATGCCGCCCATGCCACCCATGCCGCCCATGTCGGGCATGGCGGGGGCGCCTTCAGCCTTGGGGGACTCGGCGATCATGGCTTCGGTCGTCAGCAGCAGCGATGCCACGGAAGCGGCGTTCTGCAGGGCCGTACGCGTCACCTTGGTCGGGTCCAGGATACCCATTTCCAGCATGTCGCCGTAGGTGTCGTTGGCGGCGTTGAAGCCGTAGTTGCCCGAGCCGTTCAGCACGGCGTTGACCACCACCGAGGGCTCGCCACCGGCGTTGGCCACGATTTCGCGCAGGGGCGCTTCGATGGCCTTCATGATCAGCTTGATGCCGGCGTCCTGCTCGGCGTCGCCGGTCTTCAGTTCGCCCACGGCTTGCTTGGCACGCAGCAGAGCCACGCCGCCGCCGGCCACGATGCCTTCTTCCACAGCAGCGCGGGTAGCGTGCAGGGCGTCTTCAACGCGGGCCTTCTTTTCCTTCATCTCGACTTCGGTGGCAGCGCCGACCTTGATCACGGCCACGCCGCCGGCCAGCTTGGCCACGCGCTCTTGCAGCTTTTCGCGGTCGTAGTCGCTGGTGGCTTCTTCGATCTGGATGCGGATCTGCTTGACGCGGGCTTCGATTTCAGCAGCTTGGCCAGCACCGTCGATGATGGTGGTGTTTT
>DATKFT010000893.1:0-1720 GCA_035544335.1 Pseudorhodoferax sp. | reverse complement strand
CCGGCCATGCTAGGAAGCCAACGCGGCAAGGCCATGGCCGGCGCCTGCTCCGAACGGAGTGCTTCAGCCGTGCGCTGCCGCGCGTGCGGCGGCCGCGGCCTGGGTGCGGTTGTGCACCCGCAGCTTGCGGTAGATCTGCTGCAGATGGCTCTTGACGGTCAGTGCGCTGATGCCCAGCAGCGCGGCGATCTCGGCGTTGCTCTTGCCCTCGCGCAGCCAGCGCAGCACCTGGTCCTCGCGCGCCGTGACGGCCGGCGCCGCCACGGGCTGCGCCGCCGCGCGCACGCGCTGCCATGCCAGGTGCAGGTAGGGGAGCAGCAGGTCCAGGAAGTAGGCCTCGCGCGCGGTCGGCGCATGGGGCATGCCCAGCAGCAGGAACAGCGAGGCCTCGCCGCGCACCGGTCCGCTGCCGTGCAGCAGCGCGTGGCCGAGCTGCTGCGCGTGCAGCGGCTGCAGCAGGGCGGCCAGCGGCGCGGCCGGCGCGCCGGCGTCCAGGCCCAGCGGCAGGCCGGCGCCACCACCTGCGCAGTGAGCGAGGTGCGCGGGGTGCGCGAGCTGTGCGAGGCGGGCCACCACACCGTCCTCGGGCTGCAGCAGGCGCTGCAGCAGCGCGGTGTCGGGCACGCCGGCGTGCAGGCAGTCGCAATGCAGCAGCCGGCCCTGGCAGTCGGTTTGTGCGCAGACCAGCATGGCGTGCGGCAGCAGGGCCTGCACCTGCCCGCGCACCCACAGGAACAGCTGGTGCCGGTTGCGCACGGCCAGGCCGGCTTCGGCCGCGCGCAGCAGGCATTCCTGTTCGTGCGTGCTCGCGAAGACCGGCTCGCGCACCGGTGGCGGTGCCAGCGGCGGCCGCGCGCGCATCAGGCGCCGGCGGCCGCGGTGGCTGCGGCGGCCACGGCGGCTGCCGGCGCGCCGTTGCGCTGCGTGAGCCGGTAGCCGCTGCCGCGCACGGTCTCGATCAGCATGCCGTGCCCGGTCTGCTGCAGCACGGCGCGCAGACGGGCCACATGGGAGTCGACCGTGCGGTCTTCCAGCGCGACGGCGTCGCTCCAGACCCGGTCGAGCAGCACGCCGCGGCTGTGCACGCGTTCGGGGAACTGCATGAAGAAGTACAGCAGGCGGAACTCCGTGGGGCTCAGCGCGAGCGGCTGGCCGTGCACGAGCACGCGCTGCGTGGCCGGGTCCAGCCGCAGGCCGCCGGCCTCCAGCAAGAGGCGCGGCGCGCGGCGGCGCGGCCGGCGCAGCAGCACCTGGATGCGCGCGAGCAGCTCGCGCTGGCCGAAGGGCTTGCTCACGTAGTCGTCGGCGCCGCTCTCCAGGCCCAGCACCTTGTCGTGCTCCTCGCTGCGCGCGCTGAGCATGATGATGGGGATCTCGCGCGTGAGCTCGGCCGCGCGCAGGCGCCGCACCAGCGTGAGGCCGGACTGCGGCCCGGGCAGCATCCAGTCGACGAGCAGCAGGTGGGGCGCGTGTTCGCGCGCCATGCGCTCGCCCTGTTCTGCGTCCAGCGCCTGCAGCACCAGGTGGCCGGCCGAACGCAGCGTGAGCTCGAGCAGCGCCTGGATCGCCGGCTCGTCCTCCACCACCAGGATGCTTTTCATGCCTGCTCTATGCCCGCTCTCTTTTGCGTGAAGGCGGCATGGTGCGAGCGGACTGTGACAGGCGCGTTACCGCGCGGTGCGCGCGGCGTGGTGCAGCGGCTCAGCGCCCGAACAGCGTG
>DATKFT010000892.1:0-6773 GCA_035544335.1 Pseudorhodoferax sp. | reverse complement strand
GGCCTGGCTCAGCGCGGGGCTGGCCTGGGCGGTGCTGCAGCGGCCACGCGACAATACCGCGCGGCCGGCGCCAAGGCCGCGCCCGCCCAGCGCGGCCTGACCAGGGGCGCTGTACGGCGCACAGCGCGGCCGCGCCGCTTCAGCGGGCAGCCACGTCGCTCTTCACGTCGTTCTTCTTCAGGCCACGCACGTTCATGGCGGCCAGGCCCAGCTGCAGCGCCACCAGCGCCCAGCCGCCTGTGTGGGTGCCCCAGACGATCCACAGCACGTTGCTGAGCAGAAACACCCAGAAGCCGTGGGCGCGTCGGCGTTCGGACGCAGACGCGACCAGCCAGGCCGCGGCGAGGGAGGCGGCCATCGCGGGCCATTGCACGAGACCGAGAAGATCCATGGCTCAGGCCCGGCCGTGCGCGCAAGCCCGTGGGGGCGGGGTGCCGCGCCAGCGCTCAGTGCTCGGCACGGCGCTTGCGCGTGGCGGCTGCCTTCCGGGCCGAGGCCGAGCGTTCGGCCGCGGGCCGTGCCGCCGCGGCCTGGCCACCGAGCCGGCCGCCCTTGCGCGAGGGCGACTTGTCCACGGCCTGGCCGCGGCCCGCGCCGCTCTTCTTGCCGCCGCCCGTCTCCTTGTTGACGGTGGCCCAGGCCCGGCGCTCGGCCTCGGCGTGGGCCACGCCGCGGTGCGCGTAAGCCTCTTCGATGTGCTCGGCCTGCCGCTTCTGCTTGTCCGTGTAGGACGATTTGTCGCCTCTGGGCATCTTGCTTGCTCCTGCGGTGGTGCCGCGGGCGAAGGCCGGCGGCGGTCCTCGCAGTGTGGCCCGCTGCGGTGCGCCCGGTGTGCGTCCGCGCAGCAAAGCCGCGTCAGCCGGCACGCACGCCTGTCGGCACGCCATGCGCCCGCCAGCGGGCGGACCGGCCACGCGCAGTGGTCTTCAGAGACTGTCGAACTGGTAGACCAGCAGCACGCTGGCCCGGAGCTTGCGCTCGGGGTTGGTGGGGGCCGCGTCGCCCATGGGCTTGGCCAGCGCCAAGTCCACGCTGTAGTGCCTGCTGTCGCTCAGGCGCACGCCCAGCGCGGCCGACAGCAGCTGCCGCGGCGAGGGCGTGCCCAGTTCCGTGCGCACCTGGGCGCCTTCCAGCAGCACATAGGGCTCGAGCTGCTGGAGCCAGGGGCCGGCATCCACCGGGAACTGCCGGTTGAGTTCCAGGCCGGCGCCCCAGCCCGCGTCGCCGACCCCATCGCCCGGCGCGTAGCCCCGGCCGAAACGCAGACCACCGAAGGACACGCGCTCGGAGGTCGCCAGCGTGTTCGGGCTGTACTGGCCACCCAGCGACACCGCGCTGCCCCAGCCGCCGGCATAGCGGTCGCGCTGGCTCAGGTCCAGCGAGACGCGCGTGAAGTCCAGATCGGTCGGCGAACGTCCTGCGACACCGGGCGTGTTGCTGGTCTGGTAGGCCGCGGCACCGGCCACCCGCAGGCCCTGGGCCACGAAGAGGTTGGCCACCCGCGCGCGCGTGGCCGTCGTGTCGGACCAGGACAGCTGGGCAAACAGGGCCCGGATCCGGGTTTCGTCGTTGAGCGTCACACCGTTTTGCGACACGCGGTAGCTGTCGGTGTTGTTCACGGCGTAGAGGCCGCCTTCCACGGTGGCGCCGCCGCGTGCGCTCAGCGTGAGCGGGTAGCTGGCCGACAGCTGCGCGCGGCGGTTGTCGTTGTGGCGCACGAGCGCGCTGTCCGGTCCGTTCTGCTTGTCCGGGTAGCCGCTGTAGCTGACGACGCTGGCCTTGATGGCCAGCCCGTCGCCGCCCACGAGTTGCGTGTAGCCCAGCGTGAAGAGCCTGTCGAGCTGGAAGTCGCCCAGGGCCGTGGACGCCGTCAACTGGCCGCCCGGCACGAAGGGGTCGTTGAGCACGCCGCTGAGGATGGCCCTGGACTTGGGCTGGCGCAGATCGGCGCTGAGCGCCACGTTGTAGGGCTGGCGGCGCACCTTGAGCACGAGATCGGTCGCGCCATCGGTGCTGCCCGGCAGCGCGGCATCGGCCGTCAGCGCGATGCCCGGAATCCGGGTCAGCAGCTGCGACACGCGTTCGAACGTGGCCATGCGCAGGGGGCGCTCGCCGAGCATGCCCTGGGCGATCTGCAGCAGCTTGGGTTCTGCCGGGCCCGCGTCCCCCTCGATGCGCACCTTGGCGACGAAGCCCTCGACGGCCGTGACGCGCACGACGCCGTCGGCGAAGCTCTGGGCGGGCACGTAGACGAACGAGAGCGGGTAGCCCTGTGCGCGGTACAGCGCGGTGGCTTCGTTGGCGATCGCGGTCAGCTGCTCCACCGTCGCCGGCCTGCCCACCCAGGGCGCGAACAGCTGGGCCACTGCATCGAAGGGGATGGCGCGCACGCCATCGATGTCGAAGCGGCTGGGGTGGATGGCCTGGTCGGCTTGCGCCGCCGCAGCGCCTGCGGGCTGCTGGACCTCGAGCTGCGGCGGCCTGGCCGCCGGCCCGGGGGCCGGGGTCTGGACCGGCAGCTGGTCCAGAGGATCACCGGCCGGCCGGCCTTGCGCCTGAACCCCCGCTGACAACGCAGCGCCCAGGATCAGTGCCGCCAGCGAACTGGGCAGGCGCTCGGAGTGACGAAGATTCATGGTGCGCTTTCGCCGTGTGCTTTCGCCGTGTGCGTTTGCTGTGCGCTCAGCGGCGGGTCGCCACGCCGAGGGTGGCGCCCACACCGAGCACATTGCCGGCCGTGACGCCCGCGGAGGCCGACAGGCTGTGGTTCGTGGCCGAGGTGGACACCGTGGCCGTGATCGGCGTCACCGAGCCCACGGCCTGGGCCGTGGTGGACGTCAAGGCACCGACCGCTGGCGTCACCACCGTGGTCGGGCGCACACCGTTCACCGCCGTGCCCACGGTCGTCGCCACGCTGCCGACGGCCGTGGTCGTCGCCGGCACCACGCCGGCGCCCGTGCCCGCAACGGTCGGGGCGACCGCTGCCACCACAGGCGCCGTCACGGAGGACAGGGCGCTGCCCACGCCCGCCACGGTGGGCGTGATGGCCGAGCTCGTCCTGTTCACGGCCGTGCCCAAGGGCGTGGCCACGCTGCCCACGGTGCTGGAGACCGCCGGTGCAACAGCGGCCACGACAGGCGTGGTCACCAAGGCCACGGTGTTGACCACGGGTGCCACGGCGGGCGCAAGCGCCGAGGACAGGTTGTTTGCGGTCGTGGCCACCGGTGCCACCACGCTGTTCACGGTGCTGGACACCACGGGCGCCACAGCGGCCATGACGGGTGCTGTCACCGGGGACAGGGTGTTGCCCACGGTGGCCACGGTGGGGCTGATCGCCGACGTCGCGCCGTTCAGCGCCGAGGCCAGGGGCGACACCACGCCGTTCACGGTGCCCGAGAGTGCCGGCGCGACCGCTGCCACCACAGGCGTCGCGACGGGCGACAGGATCTTGCCCACCGGGCTCACGACGGGTGTGATCGCCGACGTCACGCTGGTCACGGTCGAGGCCAGCGGCGATGCCGCGCCGCCCGTCGCACCGGCGACCACCGGTGTGACGGCGGACACCACGGGCTTCGTGATCGACGTCAGCGCGCCGCCGATGCCGGTGCTGTTGCCGGCCGTGCCGCCGTTGGAGTTGTTGGCGCCACTGGAGCCGTTCGAGCCGTTGCTGCCGCCGGCCGATGTGCCGCCACCCGCGCCTGCGGTGGTGGTGCCGCCACCCGAGGTGCCAGGACCGTTGGCCCCGGTGCTGCCTGTGCCGTTGCCGATGCCCGAGCCGCTGCCGGAGGTGCCGCTGCCCGCCGTGCTGCCGCCCGAGCCCATGCCTGCGGGCCTGACCTGCGAGCCGCCTGTACCCGTGCCGTTGCCCACCGGGTAGACGCTCGTGCCGCCGCTGGTGCTGCCGATCGTGGCGCCGGCCGTGGTGTTGCCACCCGATGCGCGGACCCCGCCGGTCTTGGCCTCGCCGTCGGCCGTGATGATGTTGCCGATGTCACGGTCGGCACCGACCTCGCCGTCGTTGCGTTGCACCTGGTCGCTGCCGCTGGCCGTGCTGCCCACCTTGGCCGTGCTGGCGCTGGTGCCGCCAAGGTCGGCGCCCACGCTGCCATGCGATGCGCAACCGCCGAGCAGCGCGAGGGCTGCGGCGACGGCGGCGGCGGAAATCGAAGACTTGAACTGGGAAAGATGGACTGCCATGCTAGGTTCCTCGTTGAGTGGCCGGGTGCCATCGACTCCGTCTCAAGGGGCCGCTGGCGTCTTTGGGTGACTGGGCGACGCATCGCCGCTGCACGGGCCGATTTGTACCGGCGGGTCCGCTTCGAACCGTGGCAAGACTGTGTCGTGGCCGGACGCGGCGAGCGGGCCGGTGCGCAAGTGGGTGGAACTCTTTTGGCGTTCCTGCCGGCGCGCGAGGGATGCCGGGTCGAACCCTTGCAGGACAAAGCCGCGACTTGGCTCTGCGCGCCCTGCAGAGCCGAGGGCCACTCCTAGAATGCCGACCGCCCGGCCGTACCGCGGCACACCCCAATGCAAGGACACCGATGCCTTCCCATGACCAGACCCTGATCGACGTGCTGCGGGACGAGCGCGCCGCCGTTCTCAAGGCGTGGACCACCGCCACGCACGGCGCACATGCCAGCGCCGCCACGCGTGACGAGGCCGACGAACTGCTGGGCGCGCTGCAGGAGGGCCTGCAGAGCCGCGCGCCCGACGACCTGAACTCCGACGGCTGGACCGGCGCGCGCCGCCTGCTCGAAGCCCTGTCTGCATCGCGCGCGGCACAGGGGCAGACGGTGGGCGATACCAACGCCTTCGTGCTGGCACTCAAGCTGCCGATCTTCGCTGCGCTGCAGCAGCGCCTGGGCAAGGACAGCCAGACGCTGTTGGAGGCGGTGATCAGCGTGACCACCAAGCTCGACACCATGGCGCAGTGGACGGCCACGGCCTTCCAGCGCACGCGCGAGGAGCTCATCAGCCGCCAGCAGGAGGAACTGCTGGAGCTGTCCACGCCCGTCATCAAGCTGTGGGAAGGCGTGCTGGCCGTGCCCATGATCGGCACGCTGGACTCCAGCCGCACGCAGATGGTCATGGAGGCGCTGCTGCAAAAGATCGTCGACACCGAGTCGGAGCTGGCCATCATCGACATCACGGGCGTGCCCACCGTGGACACGCTGGTCGCCCAGCACCTGCTCAAGACCGTGACCGCGATCCGCCTCATGGGCGCGGACTGCATCATCAGCGGCGTGCGCCCGCAGATCGCGCAGACCATCGTGCACCTGGGCGTGGACCTGCAGGGCGTGACCACCAAGGCCAGCCTCGCGGCGGCGCTGGCGCTGGCGCTCAAGCGCGGCGGCTACGTCATCACCCGGGCCGCCTGAGGTCGCGGCGAGATGTACCGCATCCCGATCCTGCAGATGGGCAGCGCGCTGCTGGTCACCATCCAGGTCGACATGGAGGACCAGACCGCGCTGCAGCTGCAGGACGACCTGGCCGCCAGGATCGAGACGAGCGGCGCCAGCGGCGTGCTGATCGACATCTCGGCGCTGGAGATCGTCGACTCCTTCGTCGGCCGCATGCTCGCATCGATCTCGGGGATCGCCCGCGTGCTGGACGCCACCACGGTGGTGGTCGGCATGCAGCCGGCCGTGGCCATCACGCTGGTCGAGCTGGGCCTGTCGCTGCAGGGCGTGAAGACCGCGCTCAATGTCAAACGCGGCATGCTGCTGCTGGAGCAGGCCGGCGGCGGAGGCGCGGGTGAGCGCGGTTGAGCCCCGTGGCCTGCTGCCGCTGCGCGGCGAGGCCGACATCGTGGCCAGCCGCCAGCTCGTGCGCAAGCTGGCGCAGCAGCTGGGCTTCTCGCTGGTCGACCAGACCAAGATGATCACGGCCGCCAGCGAGCTCTCGCGCAACACCGTGACCTATGGCGGCGGCGGCGAGATGGCCTGGGAGATCGTCGACCAGGGCCCCCGGCGCGGCTTGCGCCTGCGCTTTCGCGACCAGGGCCCCGGCATTCCCGACATCGCATTGGCACTGACGGACGGCTGGACCTCGGGCAAGGGCATGGGCCTGGGCCTGTCGGGCAGCCGGCGGCTGGTCCACGATTTCGACATCCAATCCAGCGTGGGCACTGGCACCTGTGTCAGCGTGACGCGGTGGAAGTGATACGCGCGGGCACACCGCACGCCCTGTTTCCCATGGGTGACGCCAGCCGCGTGGGCGAGGCGCGCCGGCATGCGGCCCAGCTGTCGGCGCGGCTCGCGCTCGACGAGACCACGGCCGGCCGCCTCGCGCTCGTCGTGACCGAACTGGGCAACAACCTCGTGCGCCATGCGCAGGCCGGCCGGCTGCTGATCGCGCAGCGCCAGCACGGCGAGCCCGAGGTCGAGGTGCTGGCGCTGGACGACGGCCCCGGCATCGCCGATCCGGCGCGTGCGCTGGTCGACGGCTTTTCGACCGGTGGCACGCCGGGCACCGGCCTGGGCGCGGTGCGCCGGCTGGCCAGCGACTTCGACCTGCATTCCGAAGCCGGCGTGGGCACGGTGGTGCTGGCCCGCGTGCGGCCGGAAGGCTTGCACCGGCCGCAGCGGGCCTTCCGCTGGGGCGCGGTGATGCTCTGCGCGCCCGGCGAGCAGGTCTGCGGCGACGCCTGGGCACTGGCACTGGACGGCTCGGCCGCGGCCGTGCTCATGGCCGACGGCCTGGGCCATGGCCCGCAGGCGGCGGAGGCCTCGCAGGCCGCGGTCGCGCAGTTCGCACAGGCGCCGTTCGCGCCG
>DATKFT010000891.1:0-3452 GCA_035544335.1 Pseudorhodoferax sp. | reverse complement strand
CATAGCCGGACAGGAAGGCGGTGCAGAGCCCTTCGGCGGCCATGGGCTGCAAGCCCAGGCTCGCCGCGCCCACGCGCAGGCTGGCCAGCAGCCGCACCAGGTCCCAGGTGGCGGGTGCGAGCACGGCTTCGTCGAAGTCGTTGATGTCGAAGTAGGCGATCCGGTTGTCGCCCTTGTAGCTGCCGAAGTTCTCGAGGTGCAGATCGCCGCAGCACCAGACCGGTGGTGCCGACTTGAAGACGCCGCGCGTCGGCAGCCGCGCATAGAACAGGTGGCAGGTCCCGCGCAGGAAGACGAAGGGGTCGGCGCGCATCTTGGCGTACTTGAGCGCCAGCCGTTCGGGGTCGCGCCCTGCGTTGTATTGCTGGATGGCCTTGACGACGTTCATGGGGCGGGCAGCGGCAGTGCGGATGCGGCCGATTGTGCGCCCGCCACCATCGCGGGCCGGCCCTCAGGGGCCTTCATGCATGCTGGTAGCGCCACTCCTGCGTGATGCCGCCATACCCGTACGAGGTCGGCTGGCAGTCCACGGTATGGATGCTGGAGTGGGGATGGACCTTGCCCAGGGTTTCTGCGATCAAGGCGTAGGCGGCCTGGTGGTAGGCGGCCTTCTCGCTGCGGGTGTTGGTTTCCGCGGTGAGCGTGACTTCGAGGTGGAAGGAATTCCTGCCTTCCTCGGCCAGCTGCGCTCCCGCGATGAACCACTGGTCCGCCGGAACGTATTGGACGATGACGCGTGTCTTCGCGCGTTCCTTCCTGAGGATCTCGCAGGTCAGTTGCGTGAGTCCGTCCGCGAGCCGGCGCGTGAGCGCGGGGTCGGGTTGGCCAGAGACGGTGAGATGGATGCCGGGCATGGTTCTCCTTGCTGGTTGCCTGGAAAGCCAGTATCTGGCCCGCCTCGATGGCGGAAAAGCGGGAAGTTATGATGGTATCCATCGGAAAAACGGGTGGATGCATGCCGCGGATCCTGGATCTGGAGCTTCTCAACACGCTGGTCGTCGTCTCGGACGCGGGCAGCCTGTCGGCCGCCGCACCGCTTCTGTTCCGCTCGCAGTCCGCGGTCAGCGAGCAGGTGCGCAAACTGGAGCAGGCCTGCGGGGTGGCGCTGCTGGTGCGCGCCAAGACGGGGGTCCGCCTGACCGCGGCAGGGCAGCGGCTCGTCGTGCATGCGCACAAGCTGCTGTCGCTCAGCGACGCGGCCTGGCGCGAGATGCAGGGCACCCAGTTGACGGGCGAGCTGCGACTGGCCATCACGGACTATTTCAGGCCCCACGCCTTGCCCATCATCATCCGGCGCATCCGCGAGCAGTTTGCGCAGCTGCGCCTGCATGTGCGCATCCGCAAGAGCGCCTGGATCGAGGACGAGGCCAACGCCTCCAGCTTCGACATCGGTGTGTCGATGACGATCCTGCACAACGCCCCTGCGCGCAGCAGCGCGGCCCCCGGGCGGATCAGGCTGCGCCGCGAGCCGCTGCAGTGGATCGCCGACAACGCGTTTGTGCTGCCCCCTGCCGCCGATACGCTGCCACTGCTGGTACTGCCGGACACCTGTTCCCTGCAGCGCTTCACGGTCCAGACGCTGGATGCACAGGGCGTTGCGTACCACATCGCCCACACCGCCACGGACATCGGTGGCCTGCACCTCGCACTGGCCGCAGGGCTGGGGGTGGCCTGCCTCAACGCATCGGCCATCCCGCCCACGGCCGCGCCGTTCGACGGGTACGCGGGCCTGCCTTGCCTGCCGGAGGTGGAGTTCAGTCTCGCTGCGCCCCGTGCGGGTGAGCCCGGCTTCGTGTCCCACGTGCGGGAGATGCTGGCCGAACAGCTGGGTTAGCGGGGGCCGCGTCGGCCGGCCGGGTGGCGCGCAGGTCCGCGCGCAGGTCCGCGCGCAGGTCCGCGCGCATGGCGTGCGCAGCGGTGGCCGCGTCCGCTTCGTGTGCGACCTGGGGTGTTCAAGCGCAGCGCCGGCCTGCCGCGTAGCAGCCGCAGGCCTGGGCTTCCAGGCCCGCGCGGTTGAGCACGGTGAAGCCGGCAGGTCCTGGGTCACCAGAAAGCTGTCCGCATGGGCCCGGTCCTGGGCCATGCGCAGCCACCGCGCGAGGCGCGGTCCGGGCAGATGAAAGCGCAGGCAGCACGCTGCTGCCCATGCGCAGGCACGCACCTTCGCCCTGCACGAGCGCATGCAGCGGCGCGGTGGCCATGCCCAACGCGATCTGGGCCCCCAGCATGCCCCCGTTGCCCACCATGCCGACCTCCACGCCGCGGTGGCCCGGGACCCTGGCCGGCAGGGAGATGCAGCCTCCGAGCGGAAAGTCCACGTGGTGCATGGGCACGCCGGGTTCGCTCAGCACGTCGGCACGGTGCAGCGGCACGGTTTCGCACCGTGCGAGCAGGTTGCGGCGCTCGGCCGTCGCCAGCCGGGCCACCAGGCGGTTGTGCGCCTGGGGCTGCGGTGGTTCGGTGTGGCCTTGCATGTCCGGAGTCTGGGGCGCCGTGGGCTGCCTCACCGTCTGGCGGCGCACATGGCGCGGGGATTTCGCATGTCCCCTTCGGGCGCAGGTTTGTGCGCTATCGTGCCGAGGCAGCCTGCCTGGACAGGTCACGATGCCTGCAGCTTTGCGCCAGAAAGAACCACGCCTTGCCACCTGATCCGAACCGGCCGCGCGACCCGCGGCACAACAGCTTGATTGCGACGCTGCCCGCCGAAGAGCGGGCACGCTGGGAGCCGCTGCTCGAGTACATCGAGATGCCGCTGGGCCAGGTGCTGTACGAGTCCGGCGTCCAGCAGCGCTATGTGTACTTTCCGACGACCGCCATCGTCTCGCTGCTGTACGTGATGGAGAACGGCGCGTCGGCCGAGATCGCGATCACGGGCAACGAAGGTGTGGTCGGTGTCTCGCTGTTCATGGGCGGCGAGTCCACGCCCAGCCGCGGTGTCGTCCAGTGCGCAGGCCATGGCTTTCGCCTGCCTGCCCAGGCGATCAAGGAGGCGATCACGCGTGCGCCCGTGCTGAGCCTGCTGCTGCGCTATGTGCAGGCGCTCATCACGCAGATGGCGCAGACGGCGGCCTGCAACCGCCACCATACCGTCGACCAGCAGCTGTGCCGGTGGCTGCTGCTGAGCCTGGACCGGCTGCAGGGCAACGAGATCGCGATGACGCAGGAGCTGATCGCCAACATGCTGGGCGTGCGGCGGGAAGGCGTGACCGAAAGCGCACTCAAGCTGCAGAAGGCCCGGCTGATCCGCTATGCGCGCGGCCACATCACGGTGCTGGACCGCCCGGCGCTCGAAAGCCGCTCCTGCGAGTGCTATGCGGTGGTGAAGAAGGAGTACGACCGCTTGCTCAACGGGTCGCTGCACTAGGCCCTGGCCCCGCACGCGCGCCCATGCGCGCCGCCGCGGTGGGCGGGCGCACGTCGATGACTTCCTCGTTGCCGATGGCCTGGCGGCG
>DATKFT010000890.1:0-3976 GCA_035544335.1 Pseudorhodoferax sp. | reverse complement strand
GCCTGCCGGCCAGCAGCTTCCAGTTCAAGCCGCCCGCCGGTGCCGATGTACTGCGCCAGTGAGCCGCTGCGCCGCCGCGCGGCCTGCTCGGCGCTCGTCGCCGCCACGGCGGCCTTGCTGGCGGCCTGTGGCACGACGGCGCCCGGCGCACGCCATGCCGAGGGCCGGCTCACGCACGATGCCGCCAGCGACGTGGCCGTGCACGCGCTGGGCCTGGTCGGCACGCCCTACCGCTATGGCGGCAACACGCCCGACGGCGGCTTCGACTGCAGCGGCCTGATCGGCTACGTCTACCGCCACGGCGTCACGCCCGTGCTCGCGCCGCGCACCGTGGCGCAGCTGGCGGGCTGGGGCGCCGAAGTGGACCGCAGCGGCCTGCGTTCGGGCGACCTCGTGGTGTTCGGTGCACGCAGCACGCACGCCGGCATCTACGTGGGTGAGGGGCGCTTCGTGCACGCGCCCTCCACGGGCGGCACGGTACGGCTGGACCGGCTGGACGGGCCCTACTGGTCGCGCCAGCCCGTGGCGTTCCGGCGGCCATAGCATCACACGGCCCTGGGCCAGAGGCCGTGGCCGCTGCACGGCAGTGTGGCTGGGGCGGCAACCCTGGCCGCCCGGCAGAGGACGTTCCCGATCGCGCTGAGACGATCGGCCCTGCGTCAGGGGATGGTGTTGGCCTGGGCGTCGCCGACTTCCTGCACCACGATGCGCGCGGCGACGAAGATCGTTCCCAGGAGATTCGATGCGCACTGCGGTGTGATGTTGTCGCCTGCCTGCACGTTCGTGAGCAGAGCGGTGCCGTGGATCGCGCGCGGGGCCAGCACGGATTGGTTGAAAGTTTCCAGTGTCTGGCTGCCCGGAACCAGGGTGCCATTGACGTGCACGCCACAGGTGATGCCGACCAATGCCAGCGGCAGCTGCACGCTCACCGTCCAGTGCGCCACGTAGTTGCCGGCATGGCTGGTGGTCACGCTGACGCCGGGGGGCACAGCGGTGTTGACGACCAGGATCGGGACCGCGATGCCATTGGGCGCGGTGGCGTGGCTGCGCGCCCACGGCAGGCCGCCGCCCGGCAGCGCGGACGGTGCGCACCTGGCCAGGCGACCGCTGCTGTCGTAGCAGGCCACGTTGCCGGCCTCGCTGGTGTTGGGCAGGTTGGGCAGGTAGACCTCGCCGCCTTCCGTCACACGCAGGCGTGTGGCATTGCCGGCGTTGTTCTTGACGACGAAGCCGCCGCCGGCGGGCGGGGTGACGGAAACATCCGCGCCGGACGGCGCGGCCACCGCGCCGCTGCCGGCGGCGATGAGCGCAAGAAGGGGAAG
The DNA here is from genome assembly GCA_035544335.1 of Pseudorhodoferax sp. Lineage (GTDB taxonomy): Bacteria > Pseudomonadota > Gammaproteobacteria > Burkholderiales > Burkholderiaceae_C > Pseudorhodoferax. The sequence goes on along the minus strand of DATKFT010000890.1, from coordinate 2,654 downwards.
GGCGCGCAGTACTGTGGTCATGGGTCGCATGGTTCTTGGAGGAAGGAGATCAGGTCCGGGCCGGGCGGCGTTGGCGCCAGAACGCCAGGCCCATCAGCACGCTCAGCGCGATCAACCCGTACTGGCCCAGCGTCGGAATCGGGGCGATGGTCGATGCGGCCTGGTTGATCTGCACCGTGGGCGGAATCGAGGCATTGCCGCGCACCAGGGTCGCGCCGGGGGCGAGCGTGATCACGGCCGTGCCGCTGGCCGCCTGCAGCCTTGCCGGCAGGCCGCCCACGCCTTGGACCGTGAGCGTGCCCAGCACCGTGATGTTGGCGCCGGCCGGCAGGATGAAGAGCCGGCCCGTGCTGCTCCTGAGCGTGAGGTTCTGCACCACCAGCGTTCCGCTGAGCACGGTGGTGTTGCCGCTGTCGCAGCCGTCGCGCAGCTCCAGGCTGTTGCCGGACAAGGCCAGCGCGCCGCTGATGTCCAGGTTGCCGCCCACCGAGATCGTCCCGCCCGTGCCCGTGACGGAAGCGCCCGCGCCGAAGCTCGCGCTCGAATCCGATGTCAGCACACCGCCGTTGAGCTCCAACGTGCCCCGCATGTCCAGCGTCGTGCAGCTCAGGTCCATGGTTCCGCCAGGGGGGACGGACAGTGCGCCTCCTGGAGGAATGGAGGTCTGCGCCGCCGCGTGGGAGCACAGGACGAGGGCCGCGCCGGCCACAGCCAGCCAACGCGTGAAAACATGGACCATGAGAGGAGGCTCCTATCGAATCCTGGGCAGGAACCACCCTTCCCCGTGAACCGAAAGTGAAACTATTGGTTCATTCTAGTGTCGAATCTTTTCGAAAATTGGGGAATTTTGAGGTCTTATGGTGACGACACGGGAGCGGCCTGCACGCGCAGCTGCGGCTGGCGCGCCATCACCTCCTCGCGCGGCCCCGCGTCGCGCACGCGGCCGGCTTCCATGAGCACCACCTGGTCGAAATGGGGCAGCAGGCCCATGCGGTGTACGGACGCGACCACGCAGGCCTGCGGAAAGGCCGCGGCGATGCGGTCCAGCACGCGCGCCTCGGTGGCCGGGTCCAGCGCGCTGGTGGGCTCGTCCAGCAGCAGCAGCGAGCTGCCGCGGGCCGCCAGCACGCCGCGCGCCAGGCACAGGCGCTGGCGCTGGCCGCCCGAGAGGTTGGCGCCGCGTTCGGTCAGCGGCGTGTCCAGGTCGCCGTGCAGGCCGGCCAGCACCTCGTCGAAGGCGCTGGTGTGGATGGCGGCCAGCAGTGCGGCGTCGTCCTGCGGCAGGCCGAAGGCCAGGTTCTCGCGCACGCTGGCCTCGAACACCTCGGTCTCCTGCGGGATCAGCGTGGCGATCTGGCGCAGCCGGGCCCAGTCCTGCGGCTGGCCGTCCAGCAGCAACTGGCCCGATGCCGGCGGATACAGGCCGGCCAGCACGCGCAGCAGCGTGCTCTTGCCGCCACCGCTGGCGCCGACCAGAGCCACGCGCTGGCCGCGCGCGAGCTGCAGGTCGACCGCACGCAGGCCATGGCCGCGCGCGCTGTCCGCATAGGCCCAATGCAGCTCGCGCAGCGCGAGCCGGTGCCAGCGCGCACCGGCGTCCAGCGCCTCGGCCGCCGCGTCGGCGCGCTGCGGTGCGGCCAGCAGCGGCTCGGCGCTGCGGTAGTCGGTGTGCATGCGCGCAAAGCTCTGGAAATTGCCGGCCATGGAGCCGATCACGCCCGCGGTCTGCTGGGCGTACTGGTAGATCATGAACACGCCACCGAGCAGCACCGCCTCGCCGGGCGTGCGCGTCTGCCAGACGTAGAGCACCACGAGACCCCAGGTCAGCGCCAGGCCCAGGATGTCCACCGTGAACCACTTGCCTTCGCCGACGATGGTGGCGCGCTTGAGCGGGGTGGACACCGCGCGCATGCGCAGCCGCATGAGTGCGCGCGAGGCCGCGGCCAGGCGCAGGCCGACCACGGTGGCGGTGTTGCCGATGAAGTCCACGAGCGCGGCGACGTAGCGCCGGTCCGCATCGTTCTCCTGGCGCGCCAGCAGCATCAGCGCGCGGTCGAAGCGCAGGATCACGAAGGCGATCAGCACATAGCCCGAGAGTGCCAGCGCACCGCTGCTGCGCGACAGCAGCGTCAGCGCCACGAGCGGGCCGAAGAAGTTGACGATGTTCTGCAGGTAGACGAACTGGTTCTGCGCAAAGTCCGCCAGCGCCCGGCTGGCCTGGTGCACGCGGTGCTGCAGTTCGCCCGAGTGCTGCGTGCCGTGCCAGGCCAGCGGTGCGCCCGCGATGCGCGCATAGAGCCGGTCGCCGAGTTGCTCACGCACATGCACGGCCACGTTGCGCTCGAGCACGCGGCCCGGGCCGTGCATGAGCCAGGACACCAGGTAGACCCCCATCAGCGCGGCGATCCAGAGCCCCGCGTCCTGCACCTGGCCGCGCTGCAGCGCGTTGATGGCCTGGGCCGCGAGCCAGGGCATGGCCAGGCGGACCAGCTGGGCGCCGCCCAGCAGCGCCATCGCGCCTGTGAGCTGCACGCGCGCGCCTTCGGCATGGCGCCACAGCGCGCCATAGAGTTCGCGCGCGGCGTGGGTGGGGGTGGTGGGATGGTCGGTCGAAGTTGTGGGCATGCGCTGCGGCCTGGGCGGTCGGTGGCGCA
>DATKFT010000889.1:0-13895 GCA_035544335.1 Pseudorhodoferax sp. | reverse complement strand
AGCCGCGGACACATGGCTGCTTCCATAATCCCAAGCACATCCCCCGAACAGAGCCACACCATGCGACTGCTGCTGGTCGAAGACGACACCATGATCGGCGAGACCGTGCTCGACCTGCTGCGGGCCGAGCGCTTCGCGGTGGACTGGGTGCGCGACGGCGAGATGGCCGACACGGCACTGAAGGCCGAACGCTACGATCTGGTCCTGCTGGATCTGGGCCTGCCCCGACGCGACGGCCTGGAAGTGCTGCGGGCGCTGCGCGCGCGCGGCGACAGCATCCCGGTGCTGATCCTGACCGCGCGCGACGCCGTCGCCGATCGCGTCGCGGGCCTCAACGCCGGCGCGGACGACTATGTGCTCAAGCCCTACGACCTGGACGAGCTGCTGGCCCGCATCCACGCGCTGCTGCGGCGCGCACAGGGCCGCGCCGACCCGGCCGTGGTCTACCAGGACCTGCGGCTGGACCCGGTCACCCACGAGGCCAGCAAGGGCGGCGAGCCCGTGGTGCTGTCCGCACGCGAATGGACCGTGCTGGAGACGCTCATGAGCCGTCCCGGCGTGGTGTTCTCGCGCGCCCAGCTCGAGGAAAAGCTCTACGGCTGGAAGGACGACATCAGCTCCAACGCCGTCGAGGTCTACATCCACGGCCTGCGCAAGAAGCTCGGCACCGGCGTGATCCAGAACGTGCGCGGGCTCGGCTACCTGATGCCCAAGGCATGAGCAGCCAGCCGCACCACGCCGCGCCGCCTGCGGGGCCCGGCAACGGGCATGGCCCCGCCGAGCGCGGGGACGGGCCGAACCACGCCAGACCGCCTCAAGCGGCGAGCGCCCCCCCGGGGGGCAGCGAAGGACACGCCCCTGCCGAGCGTGGGGGCCGGCATTCCTTGCGCCGCCGCCTGCTCGCCTACGTGATGACGGTCGTCGTGCTGGTCGCCGCGGTGCTGGCCGGCACAGCCTGGCGCAGCGCGCTGCGCCAGGCCGACGAGATGTTCGACTACCACCTGCAGCAGATGGCCCAGGCGCTGCGCGGCGGCCTGCCGCTGGCGCCGCCGACACTCGATGCCAGCGGCGACGACGAGTACCTGGTGCAGATCTGGGGACACGACGGTGTACAGCTGTTCCGCTCCGTGCCCACGCCGCTGCCGCCACGCGCCGTGCTCGGCTTTTCCGATGCGCGGCTGCAGGACGTGCACTACCGCGTCTACACGCTGCAGACGCCGTTCCAGACCATCCAGATCGCGCAGAACCTGGATGCGCGCCAGGCCCGCGCCCGCGCGCTCGCGCTGCGCGCCACGCTGCCCATGGCGCTCATGGCCCCGCTGCTGCTGCTGCTGGTCTGGTGGGGCATCACGCGCTCGCTGGCCCCGCTGGAGCGCGCGCGCGCCGAGGTCGCGCTGCGCGAGGCCGACGACCTGTCGCCGCTGCAGGGCGCAGGCCTGCCCGACGAAGTGCGTCCGCTCGTCGACGAGATCAATGCGCTGTTCGGCCGGCTGGACCAGGCCTTCTCGGCCCAGCGCGCCTTCGTGGCCAATGCGGCGCACGAACTGCGCTCGCCGCTGGCCGCGCTCAAGCTGCAGGCCCAGGCCGTGGAGCGGGCCGGCGATGCGACCACGCGTGCGCTCGCGCTGACGCGGCTGCAGCAGGGCATCGACCGTGCGATCCGCCTCATGCAGCAGCTGCTGCTGCTCGCGCGCCAGGAAGCCGCCGCGCAGACCGGCGCCGCGCTGCCGGCCATCGCGCTGGCACCGCTGGTGCGCCAGGCCGTGGCCGAAGCGCTGCCGCAGGCGCAGCAGCGCGGCATCGACCTGGGCCTGGACATCGAAGGCGACGAAGCCGCCCTGCCCGTCGTGCACGGCGATGCCGATGCGCTGGCCATCCTGCTGCACAACCTGCTGGACAACGCGGTCAAGTACAGCCCGCCGCGCGGCCGCATCGACGTGGTGCTGGCGCCCCACGAAGTGGCCGTGCACGATGGCGGCCCCGGCATTGCCCCCCATGAACGCGAGCGCGTGTTCGAGCGCTTCTACCGCAGCCCCGACGCACCGGCACCCGGCAGCGGCCTGGGCCTGACGATTGCGCGTGCGATCGCCGAGCGCCATGGTGCGACACTGCGGCTGGACCCTTCCACACGCCGGGGTGGCCTGCAGGCCACCCTGCGCTTTGCCCCCCGCCACGCCGCATGAACGCCATCCCGCCCAGCGCCGCGCCCGAACCGGGAACGGCATCGCCAGCACGCCTGCCCTATGCGGGCGTGCGCGTCGTCGAATTCACGCACATGGTCATGGGGCCGACCTGCGGCCTGCTGCTCGGCGACCTGGGCGCGGAGGTCATCAAGGTCGAACCTATCGAAGGCGACAGCACGCGCCGCCTGCTGGGCTCGGGCGCCGGTTTCTTCCCGGCCTTCAACCGCAACAAGAAGAGCATCGCGCTGGACTTGAAGCAGCCTGCCGGGCGCGAGGCCGCGCTGCGCCTGGTCGCCACGGCCGACGTCGTGAGCGAGAACTTCAAGCCCGGCACCATGGCCAAGCTGGGCCTGGACTACACCAGCGTGAAGAAGCTCAACCCGCGCGCGGTCTACGTGAGCCACAAGGGTTTCCTGCCAGGCCCCTACGAGGCGCGCACCGCGCTCGACGAGGTCGTGCAGATGATGGGCGGCCTGGCCTACATGACGGGCCGCACGGGCGATCCCTTGCGCGCAGGCGCCAGCGTCGACGACATCATGGGCGGCATGTTCGGTGCCATCGGCGCGATGGCCGCGCTGCGCCAGCGCGAGCTGACGGGCCAGGGCTGCGAGGTGCAGGCCGCGCTGTTCGAGAACAACGTGTTCCTGGTCACGCAGCACATGATGCAGTTCGCCGCGACGGGCCGCGCCGCCGATCCCATGCCCAGCCGCATCTCGGCCTGGGCGGTCTACGACGTGTTCACGGTCCGGGACGGCGAGCAGATCTTCCTGGCCGCGGTCAGCGACAAGCAATGGACCGTGTTCTGCCAGGCCTTCGGCCTGCAGGAGCTGCTGGCCGATCCACGCCTGGCGAGCAACAACGACCGCGTGCTCGCGCGCGACTGGCTGCTGCCACGCTTGCGCGCGCACCTGGCCGGGCACAGCGCCGCCGAACTGGCGGCCGTGTTCGAGGCCAACGAACTGCCGTTCGCGCCCATCGCCAAGCCCCAGGAGCTGTTCGAGGACCTGCACCTGAACGCCAGCGGCGGCTTCGGCCAGGTGCGCATGAACGACGGCCAGATGTCCAAGGTACCGCTGCTGCCGTTCACGCTGGACGGCCAGCGGCCCGGCATCCGGCTGCAGCCGCCCGCGACCGGCGAGCACAGCGGCGCACTGCTGCGCGCGCTGGGCTACAGCGATGCGGAGATCGCGGCGCTGCGGGACGCACGCGTCACGGGCGGCTGAGACCCTCAGGCGGCCGGTGGCACGACCGCTCCGGAGCCCACCTGCTGTGGCGCATCCACGTGCACGGGCGCTCTGGTCGGCAGCCGCAGTTCGAACACAGTGCCCTCACCCACGGTGCTGCGCACCGTCAGCGTGCCACCGAGCAGGCCGGTCACCGCGTTGTAGCTGATGTGCAGGCCCAGTCCGGTGCCGCCGCCGCCCATCTTCACCGTCATGAAGGGGTCGAAGAGGCGGCCCAGGTGCTCCGCGGCAATGCCCTCGCCATCGTCCGCCACACGCAGCACGATCCAGCCGTCCGGGGCGCGCTCGCCGTCGATGCGGACCGTGCCGTGGTCGCGCCCGTCGAAGCCGTGCAGCACGGCGTTCTGGATCAGGTTTCCGATGGTCTGGCCCAAGGCTCCGGGGTAGCTGTCCAGCCGCAGCCCCGCTTCGGCCACGTCGACCTCGATGCGGTACGGCGTGCGGCTGAAGCTGGGCCGCATGCTGGCCACCATCTCGTTGACGACTTCGCGCAGCTCGAAACTGCGCCGCTGCGCACCGGTCTGGTCCACGGCCACCTGCTTGAAGCTTTGCACCAGATCGGCAGCCCGGCGCAGGTTGCGCCCGGCGATGCCGACCCCCTGCTCCACGCTCTCGATGAACTGCTGAAAGTCCGCGCGCCTGAGCCCGCCCTGCATGGCGCTCGTGAAATGGCGCGTCGCGTCCGCCATGGCGCTGACCGACATCACGCCGTTGCCCAGCGGCGTGTTCAGCTCGTGCGCCACGCCGGCCACCAGGCCGCCCAGGGACGCCATCTTCTCGGCCTGTACCAGCTGGTGCTGTGTCGCGCGCAGTTGCGCAACGGCCAGGGACAGTTCTTCATTGGAAGCGGCCAGCGCCTGGGTCCGGTGTTCCACCCGGACCTCCAGCTCCGCATTGAGTTCCTGCAGTTCACGTTCGATGCGGCGCATGGGGCCGATGTCCACCACGACCCAGATCGCCACCTGTTCGGTCTTCGGTGTCACGTTCCGGCCACCAAACGCCTGCATCAGCATCTCTTCGCCATCGCCCCGTACCAACCAGATCTCCGTGGACGTGCGGCCGTCCGCCATCTCCGCCAGCAGATCGAGCTGCTCCTGGCGCGAGCGCATCAGGCCCAGCTCGCTGACGCTGCGGCCGACCACGCTGTCACGCGCGCGTCCCAGTGCCCGGCACCAGGCTTCATTCACATCCCTCATCACGAGCCGGTCGTCGGCCGACACCACGGCGATGGGCACCGGGGAGGCCTCGAAGAGCGCCTGGAACGTTTGCTCACGCTCCTGCAAGGAGACTTCCATGGCCTCCAGGTCGCTCGACAGGCGGTTGAACTCCACGACCGCGCCGCGCGGCCAGGGCCTGGCATCGGCGGCGCCTGAAGTCGCCTGTGCGGCACGCGCCACGATCCGCCGCAACGGCCGCACCAGAAGACTGGCCCAGATCGAGGCGATCAGCAAGCCCATCAAGAGGCATCCTGCCAGCGATGCCAGCATGTACAGCACCAGCCTGCGGATCTCCGGATTGGCCCAAGCCATGGGCGCCTCGCCGACGAAGTACCAGCCCAGTTCCGGCGCCAGCGAGATGGCGGCGTGGTAGTCCTGCCCCCCGTGGTTCAGGATGGGCGCTGCGCCGCCCCACTGCAGCTGGGCGTAGATCGACGGCCAGTCCTGCACGCCGAGCCCGCCCGCCTCGCGCCCCCGGCTCGTCCCCGCGATGATCTCGCCCGAGCGCTCCACGACCCACATCGACCAGGAGCGCCGGCCCGCCGCCACATCCACGGTCTTGAGCAGGCTGCTGAATGGCACCTCGGCGATCAGGACATCGCCGCGCCGGCCGCGCACGGCGACGGCCACGGAACGGGTGTGCGTCAGTGCAGAGGCGTAGGTTCCGCTCCAGGCATAGGTGGGGCCACGCGAGACGGCCTGGAACAGCGCATTGGACGACAGATCACTGCCCAGGAAATCCAGGCGCTTGGAGCGCAACTCATCCGGCAGGCCGATGGCCAGCACCCGGCCCTGCGGCGACACGCGGTAGACCGCGAAGAACGCCAGCATGTCGTGCATGCCCTTGTCCAAGATGGTGTCGAACTGCACCGACGGCGCATCGTCGAGCAGCTTATCCAGCAGATCCAGACGCGCCAGCCGCGTCTTGAGCAGCAAGTCCATGCGCTCGCTCGTCTCATGCACTTCATCTTGCAAGGTGCGCAGCGTCTGGCGCTCGATCTCGGGGATGCGGTAGGCCACCATCACGCCGCCCACCAATGCGAAGGTGAGCAGCATGGTCACGACCAGCAGCGCGGAGAGATGGCTGCGCAGGCGCCAGACATGCACGGGATCGTTCACAGGATCCTTGGCCAGTGCGCCCCGGGCCAAGCCGGCCGCATCGGACTTCATGCGGGCTCCCTCGCCTGGCCACGCGCGTTCCCGGCGCCCGCGCCGTGCGGCGCCTGGTCTGGCAAACGCATCTCGAACACCGCCCCCTGGCCCTGCACGCTGCGCACCGTCAGCGCGCCGCCGAGCAGACCCACCACCGCGTTGTAGCTGATGTGCAGCCCCAGGCCCGAGCCGCCCCTGCCCATCCTGGTGGTCATGAAGGGGTCGAAGATGCGACCCAGGTGCTCCGGCGCAATGCCTTTGCCATCGTCGGCCACGCGCAGCACGATCCGGCCATCCGGCGCACGCTCGCCTTCGATGCGGACCGTGCCGTGGTCCCGCCCGTCGAAGCCATGCAGCACGGCGTTCTGGATCAGGTTGCCGATCGCCTGGCCCAGCGCGCCGGGGTAGCTGTCCATCCGCAAGCCTGTGTCAGCCACGGCCACGTCGATCCGGTAGGGGGTGCGGCTGAAACTGGGACGCAGGCTGACCACCATCTCGTGCACGACCTCGCTGAGCTCGAAGCTTCGCCGCTGCGCGCTGGTCTGGTCCACCGCCACCTGCTTGAAGCTCTGCACCAGTTCCGCGGCCCGGCGCAGATTGCGCTCCGCGATGTCGGTGCCTTGCGCCACACTGGCGACCAGTTGCTGCAGGGCCGAGCGCTTGAGGCCGTTCTGCGACGACGCCTTGAAGTCGCGCAGCGCATCCGCCATCGCGCTCACGGCCATCACACCGTTGCCCAGCGGCGTGTTCAGCTCGTGCGCCACGCCCGCCACCAGGCTGCCCAGGGAGGCCAGCTTCTCGGCCTGCACGAGGTCGTTCTGGGCCGAGCGCAGTTGCGCCGCCGTCGACGACAGCTCTGCGTTGGAGGCGGCCAGCGCCTGGGTGCGGTGTTCGACACGGGCTTCGAGCTCGGCGTTGAGTTCGCGCAGCGCCTGTTCGATGCGCCGCATGGGGCCAATGTCCACCACGGCCCAGATCGTCAGCTGCTGCGTGGGCAGCGACAGCCGACGCGCGAAGACCTGCGCCTGCATCGATTGGCCATCGCCGCGCAGCAAGACGGCCTCTGCAGTCGCCCGCCCGCCTTGCACCTGGTCGAACAGGACCTGGCGTTGCTCGGCGGTCCACATGCCGATCTCCACCCCGCTGCGCCCCAGCACTTCCTCGCGGGGCCTTGCCAACTGGAGGCACCAGGCCTTGTTCACATCCAGCGTCCGATAGCCGTTGTCGGCATCGGCCACCGCCATCGGCACCGGCGAGGCGTTGAAGATGGCATGGGACTTCTGTTCCCGCTCCTGCAACACGGTGGCCATGTTCTCCAGATTGGCGGCCAGGCTGTTGAATTCGGCCACCGTGCCGCGCGGCCAGGGCCGGCCCTCGGCACGGCCGGCCGTGGTCAAGGCCGCACGCGACACGATGTCCTGCAAGGGCTGCGAGGTGCGTCGGGCCCAGAACGGCGCAATCAGCAGGCCGACCGCCAGGCAACCCAGGAATGAACCGCCGACAAACCAGAGCAGGCCACGTGCCTCGGGGTGGTCCCAGCCCGCGGGAGCACTCGCCACCAGCACCCAGTCCAGCGTCTGCACGTGCATCGCGACCACCTGGACATGCTTGCGCTCGAAACTGAACGACATCGACACCGGCCGGTCCTGCAGCGCCGCCTGCATCGCAGGCCAGTTCAGGATGTTCAGCGTGCCCACGCGTCGGCCGCCTTCGGTGTCGGCCAGAATCTCGCCGCTGCGGTCGACCACCCAGATCGACGACGCGCTCTGGCCCGCGGCCGTCTGCAGCGTCCGCAGCAGCACCGGCAGGGGCAGCTCACCGATCAGCACGCGACCGTCTTCCCCCCGGTGGGCCAGCCCCACGGTGACCGCCCCCGACAAAGCGGACAAATACCGTCCGCTCCAGACACTCTTGCGTCCTGCCAGCGCAGACCGGTACAGCGCATTGCCCGACAGATCGATGCCCACCAGATCGTCGGCCTGCGCGCGCTGGTTCGCCGGCAGGCCAGCGGCCTGCACCTGGCCCTGGGGCGACAGCACGTACATCGCCTGGAACAGATGGCCACCGTCGATGGCCTCTTCCAGAACGGTCGTCGACTGGTTCCTGGGCCGCCCGTCCAGAATGCCGGCGACCAGTTCCAGGCGGGTCTGCTGGGCGCCGAGCAACAGCTCCAGCAATGCGCTGATGTCCGCGATCTCGCCGTTCAGCGTGAGCCGGCTCTCGCGTTCGATCTCCGGGGTGCGCCAGACGACAAAGGCAACACCGACGGCCATGAGCGTCAGCGCCATGCTCACGAGCAGCAGCCCCGCGAAGTGCGTGCGCAAGCGCCATACCCGCCAGTCACGCATCATCGCAAGGGCTCGAACCGGCCGGCCCGGACCACGACAAAACTCAGTTTGCGCGCGACATCGCCGAACCGGTCGAACACGATGGACTGCACCACGCCCTGGTAGGGACTGTTGCGCAACACGGCCTCCTTGAGCGATTCGCCACGGCGCTGCGCGGCCATCGCGTCGGCCAGCACCGTGACGGCGTCATAGGCCGCGATGGCGTGGTAGACGGGCAGCAGCGCGAAGCGCTCGCGGTAGGCGGCCTGAAAACCTGCGTACGGGGCCGCGTTGTCGTTCAGGCTGTACTGCCGCGCCGTGATCGCGCCCTCGACCGCGCGGCCGCCCAGTTCGATCAGCGACAGGTTGGAGGCCGGTTCAGCCACGGCAATCGGCACATCGGGCGCCTGCTTTCTGGCCTGCTGGACCATGCGCGCGACCTCTGCCGTGCCGCCGACGAACACCAGGCCGTCCGGCCTGTGCGCGAGCAGGGCCCGCACCATGTCGCCCAGCGGCCTGCCCAGGCCCGGGGGCGCCGCGGACGCCATCACGATCGTCCCGCCCAAGGCACGGAACGCGGTGTCGAACGCCTCGCTCCAGGAGCGGGTATAGGCGGGACCGGTCTCCTCATCGGCCCGGGCCAGCGCCACACGCCGCTGCCCACGCTGGTACAGGACCGCGGCAAACTCGGAACCGGCCTCCCGTGCGGTCGGACTCAAGCAGACGAGATAGTCGTCCACACCGGTCAACTCGCTGGCCGTGGCCGTCGGGCTCACCATCAGGACGCGCGCGGCATTGACCTGCGGCAAGACCGCCATCGCAACCGCACTCGTGAACGGGCCGACGATGGCGTCCACGCCCGCCGCCAACAAGGCCTTGCCTGCGGCTTGGGCCGCGTCCTGACCAGCGCCCACATCCTGCACGACGAGTTGCAGTTCACGCCCACGCATGCCCCCGCCTGCATTGCGCTGTTCCACGGCCAGGATGGCGCCATTGCGGCCGGCCTGGCCATTGCGATCCGGCGGACCCACCAACAGACCGATGCGGATCTGCGGCTCGGCCTCGCAGCCGCCCAGGCCGAGCAGACCTGCGAGCGCCGCCATCAGCACCGGGCGTCGCCCGACGCACGCCGGCCCGGATGCCGGCAAGGCTGGCGCTGCGATGGCGCGCTGCGGCGAGCGCCACCGTGCGGCGCGCATCATGCCGATCCGTTCGCAGCCAGCCAAGCGCTCAGTTCCGCAAGCGGCAGGGGCTTGGCATACAGATAGCCCTGCACCTCGTCGCAACCCAGTTGGCGCAGCAACGAAGCCTCGGTCTCGGTCTCGACACCTTCGGCCAGCACCGACATGCCCAAACGCCGGCCCAGCGGCACGATCATCTCGGCAATGCGTGCACCGGCCCGGCCCGAATCCAGCGCCGACACGAAAGCCCGGTCGATCTTCAAGCGGTCGGCCGGCAGGCTGTCCAGGTAGGACAAGGAGGAAAAGCCGGTGCCGAAATCGTCGATGGCCACGGCGATGCCGCGGGCCTTGATCTGGCGCAGCAGCGCCGCGACCCGCTCCACGCCCATGACCGCCACCGATTCGGTGATCTCCAGTTCCAGGCTCTGCGGCGGCACCCCGGCTTCCACGAGGGCCGCGTCCACCTGGGCCAGGAAATGGGGCTGGGCAAACTGCAGGGGCGATACGTTGACGGCCATGCGCAGCGGCAGGCCCTGGGCACGCAGCCCGGCCAATGCGCGCAGCGCGGTGCGCAGCACCCAGTGGCCGATGGGCACGATCAAGCCGGACTGCTCGGCCACGGGAATGAACTGGGCGGGCGAGACGAACTTGCCCTCGTCGGTACGCCAGCGCAGCAAGGCCTCGGCCCCCACGGCGCGGCCGCTGGCCAGGTCCAGCTGCGGCTGGTAGACCACAAACAGGTGTTCACGGTCGAACGCGGCCTGCAGCCCATGCAGCAGACGCGTGCGCTCGCGCGTGGCCACACCGACTTCGGTCGTGTAGTACTGCGCACTGCCCTGCCCCGACGCCTTGGCCCGCTTTAACGCGATCGAGGCGTTCTTGAACAGGTCCTGCCCGCCCGCCATGCCGGCCTCGTAGCGCACCAGTCCCATGGACAGGGACACGGGGCGCGCCACGCCTTCGATCTCGAACGGCTGCTCGAGCAGCGCGGCGAGCCGCGTGGGCTCGACCACGGCGGCCTCGCCCCAGACGCCGAAGGTGTCGCCGGCCACGCGTGCCAGCACGGCGGGCTGGGGCAGGCCCTCGCGCAGGCGCCGCGCGATGGCGGCCAGCAGCAGGTCGCCGTAGGCGTAGCCGAACATGTCGTTCGTCTCGGAGAACTGGTCGATGTCCAGCAGCGCCAGCACCTGGCCGGCCCCCGCGCCGGCCGCGATCTCCTGGTCCAGGCGCTGGACCAGCGCCACGCGGTTGGGCAGGCCCAGCAACCGGTCCACGAAGGCATGCGCACGCAACTGCGTCAGCAGGTCGATGTTCGAGGCACTGAGCGCGATGTTGGTGCAGAACACCTCCAGCAGATGCACATCGATGGCGCGCAAGGGCCTCGAGGCACGCACGAACGCCGCAAAATCATGCCCTCCGCGTCCGGGGAAGAACAGGGTCAGATGGTCGGCTTCGAGCAGGTTGCGCCGCTCCGTCAGTGCCTTGGTCAGGCTCGTCGCGACCAGGGGCTCGCCGATGTCGGCGATGCCCCGGTCCATGAGGTCGGCGAACGCGCCTGCGGCCGCGATCACGGTGTAGTGCAGCGGCTCGCGTGTGGCGCCGGCCTTGCCCGTGGCACAGACCAGTCCTTCTGGCTGCACCCCGATCAGGCTGGCGATCTGGGTGATGACGCCTTCGGCAAACGTGCGCAGGCCCTGCTCGGCCATGAACTGGTTGCTGGCCTCGATGATCTTCTCCAGACCGCGCCGGCTCGCATCGAGCCGCAGCAGTTGGTCGTAGGAGCGTATCGCCGCCGTCAACGCCGTGTAGAGCTTGATGCGCGTGAGTTCGCTCTTGGTCTTGTAGTCGTTGATGTCGTAGCGCCGGATGGTCTCGATTTCCGGTGCCTGGCCCGGCTGCCCCGTGCGCAGCACGATGCGCACGTTGTCCAGTTCCAGCTCGCCGCGGATGCGCTCCACGGCCTGCAGGCCAGCCTCCTCCGTCTCCATGACGACATCGAGCAGGATGACGGCGATGTCGCGCTCGCGGCGCAGCAGGTCCACGGCTTCCGCGCCCGAGTACGCGTGCAGCAGCTGCAGGCTGCGACCCTCGATCTCCATGCCGCGCAGCCCGAACGTCGTGCTTTCATGCACGTCCAGATCGTCGTCCACCACCAGAATGCGCCACGGGGGGGTATCAAATCCCGCAACGGCGGGAGCGACTTCGTCATCCTCGACGAATTCCAAAAAATCTTGATCGTTCATAACCTGGCCGCCGCTCACGCAAGGGGCAAAAAACCTCAGCGAGGGGCCGCGATTGCACCAGTACGTCGCGTGGACAAGCAACTGGCAGAGTTGACAGGGACGGGGCGACAACGCGTGTTGAGCGCACCAGGTTTAAGCCCCTTCTAAGTCTGGCTCGTCACCATTTGGGCTATCCCAACCGCGAAAGAAGGACCTCTGCCATGACCACCCAACCCGAACATGTTTCCGTGAGAAAAGTCCGCCTCGTCCTGGCCCTCGTGGCCGCGGGCATCGTCGGCGGCGCTGGTGTGACGCTGGTGCAATCCAATCAGGTGCACGCCGCCACGCCCGCTGCCATCAGCGCGCCGGCCACCGCACCCATGGCCCTGCCCGACTTTTCGCAGATCACGCGCCAGTACGGTCCGGCCGTGGTCAACATCAGCGTGACCGGCACGGGCGACGAGACCGACGGCAGCGACCGCGCCGCCCAGCGCGACGACCCGTTCGGCAACGACCCGTTCTTCGAGTTCTTCCGCCGCTTCCAGCAGCCCGGCCAGGGCCCGCGCCAGGGGCGCGCGCCGCGTGAAGAGGCCCCGCTCGTGCGCGGCCAGGGCTCGGGCTTCATCGTCAGCGCCGACGGCACCATCCTGACCAATGCGCACGTGGTCAAGGGCGCCAAGGAGGTCACGGTCAAGCTGACGGACCGGCGCGAGTTCCAGGCCAAGGTGCTGGGCGCCGACCCGCGCACCGACGTGGCCGTGCTCAAGATCGACGCCAAGAACCTGCCGGTGGTCCGGATCGGCCGGACGGAGGACCTGCAGGTCGGCGAGTGGGTGCTGGCCATCGGTTCGCCGTTCGGCTTCGAGAACACCGTGACGGCCGGCGTGGTCAGCGCCAAGGGCCGTTCGCTGCCCAGCGACAGCGCGGTCTCGTTCATCCAGACCGACGTGGCCGTGAACCCCGGCAACTCGGGCGGCCCGCTGTTCAATGCGCGCGGCGAGGTGGTGGGCATCAACTCGCAGATCTACAGCCGCACGGGCGGCTACCAGGGCGTGTCGTTCGCGATTCCGATCGACCTGGCCGGCCGCATCCAGCAGCAGATCGTGCAGCACGGCAAGGTCGAGCATGCGCGCCTCGGCGTAGCGATCCAGGAGGTCAACCAGACCCTGGCCGACTCCTTCAAGCTCGACAAGCCCGAAGGTGCGCTGGTGGCCAGCGTCGAGAAGGGCGGCCCGGCCGAGAAGGCCGGCCTGCAGCCCGGCGACGTGATCCGCGCCATCGACGGCAAGACCATCGTGGCCTCGGGCGACCTGCCGGCCGCCATCGGCCTGTCCGCCCCGGGCGAGACGGTCAAGCTGGATGTCTGGCGCAAGGGCAGCGCGCAGGAGATCCGCGCCAAGCTCGGCGGAGCCAAGGACCAGGCCGTGGCCGCGGCCACGCCGGACGCCACGGCGGCCCAGGGCCGGCTGGGCCTGGCACTGCGCGCGCTGCAGCCGCAGGAGCGCCAGAGCGCCGGCGTGGCCGAAGGCGGCCTGGTCGTCGAGCAGGTCGGCGGTGCCGCGGCCCGCGCCGGGGTCGAGGCCGGCGACGTGTTGCTGGCCATCAACGGCACGCCGGTGAGCAGCACCGAGCAGGCGCGCGCGGCTGTGGCACGCGCCGACAAGTCGGTGGCCCTGCTGATCCAGCGCGGCGAGGACAAGATCTTCGTGCCGGTGCGCCTGGGCTGATGTAGGTCGGCGACTACGGTCGCCAGCGCCCCGGCGCCGCGTGCGCACGGGGCGCCGGCCGGCTGCGGCAGACGCCGCAGCGGCCGAAGATGCCAAATACCCACCGCCGGCATCCAAGAGGAGAACGCCATGTCCCGTCCCGACACCCCTGCGCAACGCCCCGCAGAACCCACGCCGGCCCGCCCCGCGCACCGCGACAGCATGCTGGAATCGCTGGGCAAGGCCATCACCGATCCGGTCCGCGAGGCGGCTGGCGAAGAAGGCGACGAGGTCGACCAGGCCCGCCACCGCGCGCGCGGCAACGTCCTGCCCCAGCCCCCCGGCAACCCGGGCAAGGGCCGCTGAGCGTACGCGCTGCAGCCGCTTTACCATCCGGCCATGTCTTCCACCTACACCTCCGACGAACCCAGCCGCACCGAGGTCGATGCCATGCCCGGCCCCGTGTTGCTGGAATTCGGCGACGCCTTCTGCGGCTTCTGCCGCGCCGCCGAGCCGGCCATCGCCCGGGCGCTGCAGGAGCGTCCCGACGTGCGCCACCTCAAGATCGCCGACGGCCGCGGCCGGCCGCTGGGCCGCTCCTACGGCGTGAAGCTCTGGCCCACGCTGGTGTTCCTGCAGGACGGCCGCGAGCGCGAGCGGCTG
>DATKFT010000888.1:0-5276 GCA_035544335.1 Pseudorhodoferax sp. | reverse complement strand
CGTCGGCGGCCGCGTCCAGCTCGGCCTGCAGGGCCGACAGCAGGGCCTCGCTGAGCGCGTTGAAGGCATCGGGGCGGTTCAGGGTCAGGGTGCGGATGCCATCGGCATCCTGGCGGCGCAGCACGAGCGCGGCTTGCGGTTCGGTCATGGTGGTCTCCATCTCCAGTGCGGCCCGAGTCTGCCATCCGCCGCACAATGCCGCATGCCCGCGCCCGCCAAGGCCCTGCCCCACATCGACCCCGCACGCTGCACGGGCTGCGGGCGCTGCGTGGCCGTGTGCCCGCCGCACGTGCTGTCGCTGCAGGTGCCCGCACCCGTGCGCGGCGTGCCGGGCTGGGGACGCAAGCAATCGGTGCTGGACGCACCTGGCGGCTGCACGGGCTGCGCGCTGTGCGCCGTGCACTGCCCCTTCGACGCGATCCGCATGCAGCGCACGGACCGCTAGGGGCGCAGGCGGGGCTCAGCCGCCCTTGACGCGCTGGCGCAGCTCGAACTTCTGGATCTTGCCGGTCGAGGTCTTGGGAATGGCCTCGAAGCGGATGTCGCGCGGCACCTTGTAGCCGGCCAGGTGCGCCTTGCAGTGCGCGATGAGCGCCTCGGCCGTGACCTCGGCGCCGGCCTTGGTCTCCACATAGGCCACCGGCGTCTCGCCCCACTTGGGGTCGGGCCGCGCGACGACCGCGCAGGCCAGGACGGCCGCATGGCGGTACAGCACGTCCTCGACCTCCAGCGAGCTGATGTTCTCGCCGCCGCTGATGATGATGTCCTTGCTGCGGTCCTTGATCTTGGCGTAGCGGTCGCCCTCCAGCACCGCGAGGTCGCCAGTGTGGAACCAGCCGCCCTCGAAGGCCTTGGCCGTCGCGGCCGGGTTCTTGAGGTAGCCCTTCATGACGATGTTGCCGCGGAACATGATCTCGCCCATGGTCTGGCCGTCGGCGGGCAGCTCCGCCAGCGTGTTCGGGTCGCGCACCGTCATGCCCTCCTGCAGCGCGTAGCGCACGCCCTGGCGGCCGTTGAGCCGGGTCTGCTCGGCCAGGTCGGCACCGGCCCAGTCCGCACGCTTGGCCGCCACGCTGGCCGGGCCGTAGACCTCGGTCAGGCCGTAGACATGGGTGATGTCGAAGCCGATCTTGGCCATGCCCTCGATCATCGCGGCCGGCGGCGCCGCGCCCGCCACCATGCCGCGCACGCCGGCCACACCCTCGCGCAGGGCCGGGTCGGCGTTGACGATGAGGCTGTGCACGATGGGCGCGGCGCAGTAGTGCGTGACCCCGTGCTCGCGCATGGCGGCCAGGATGGCCGGCGCCTCCACGCGGCGCAGGCACACGTGCACGCCGGCCTGCAGGGCCACGGTCCACGGGAAGCACCAGCCGTTGCAATGGAACAGCGGCAGCGTCCACAGGTAGCGCGGGAACTGCGGCAGGGTCCAGGTGACGGCATTGCCGACCGCGTTGAGATAGGCGCCGCGGTGGTGCGTGACCACGCCCTTGGGGTCGCCCGTGGTCCCGCTGGTGTAGCTGATCGCGATCGCATCCCACTCGTCCTGCGGCCCCTCCAGCCGCGCCAGCGGCGCGTGGGTGGCCAGCCAGGCCTCGTACTCGTGCGTGCCCAGGCGCCGGTGTTCGCCCGCGTACTCGCTGTCGGCCACGTCGACGACCAGCGGCGCGCGCCCGAACTGCGCCTTCAGAATGCCCAGCGCCTTGGCCACCACGGGCGCGAACTCGGTGTCGGTGACCAGCACCTGGGCCTCGCAGTGGTTCATCTGCCAGGCCAGCAGCTCGGCGTCGAGCCGGGTGTTCAGCGTGTTGAGCACCGCGCCCAGCGCCGGCACCGCGTAGTGCGCCTCCACCATCTCGGGCGTGTTGGGCAGCATCACGCTGACCGTGCTGCCGCGCTGCACGCCGGCCGCGCGCAGCGCGGCCGCCAGCCGGCGCGTGCGCTCGTGCACCTGGGCCCAGGTGTAGCGGCGCTGGCCGTGGATGACGGCCGGCAGGTCGCCGAACACTTCGGCCGTGCGCTCGACGAAACTCGTCGGCGACAAGGCCACGTGGTTGGCGGCGTTGCGGCCCAGGTCCTGCTCGTAGATGTTCATGCCATGTCTCCTCGGACGAAGAGCGCATTCTGGAGCAGCTGCCTGCGACCCATCGCGACGAATGTTTGCAGGCCGCCGCCTGCGCCCGCCGGCGCATGGCAGGCAGCCCGCCGGCCAGGCCCGGCCGCCCCGCTCACTTCGGGTAGTCGGAAATCACCTTCCAGCGTCCGTCCTGGATTTGCGACAGGCGCGAGACGTTGTTGCCCAGCCGCTTGGTGGCCGTGTAGCTGCTGGGCGGGCTGCCGAACATGTCGGGGCCGAAGCTCATCGCGTCCATGGTCTTCACGAAGCTGTCGGTGCTCAGGTCCGGCCCGGTCTTCTGCGCCGCCTGGATGAACTGGTCGATGATGACGTAGCCATAGGCCGAGAACACCGTCGGGTCCTCGTTGAAGCGGGTCTTGTACTTGTTGGCCCAGAAGCGCAGCGGCTGCGAAGCCTCGTCCAGGTAGGGGTGTTGCACCGTCATGGTCGCGTACAGCCCGTCCACGGCCTTGCCGCCCAGCTTGTGGATCAGGTCCGAATAGGCCGCGCTGGAGGCGAAGAAGGTCGGCGAGAAGCCGGTCTTGCGCGCCTCGCCGATCGTGCCGATGGTCTCGCGGATGATGGTGCCCAGCACCACGAGCTCGCAGTTGGCGGCCTTGAGCCGCGCCACCTGCGAGGAAAAATCGGTGGCACCGCGCTTGAAGCTGGTCTTTTCGGCCAGCTCCAGGTTCATGCCCTTGAGCGCGGCCTCGGCGCCGCGCTGCACCTCCAGGCCGAAGTCGTCGTCCTGGTAGATCGTGCAGATCCTCTTGGCACCCTTCTCCTTGGCCAGCACCGGCAGCGTGAGCCGGACCTGGTCGAAGTAGGTCGCGGCGAACGAGTACTTGAGCTTGTGCAGCGGCTCGTACATCTCGCGTGCGGCCGTGATCGGGAAGAAGTTGACGATGTTCTTGTCGAACTGCACGGGCATGGCCGCCATGTTCTGCGCCGTGCCCAGGTGGCCGGCCACGATGAACACCTTGTCCTGGTTCACGAGCTTCTGCGCGGCCAGCACCGCCTTGCGCGGCTCGTAGCCATCGTCCTCGGCCAGCAGCTTGAGCTTGCGGCCGTGGATCGCCCCCTGCTCGTTGAGCTCCTCCACGCGCAGCAGCATGCCGTTGCGCGCCTGCTTGCCATAGCCGGCCAGCGGGCCCGACATGTCCTGGATCGTGCCGATCAGGATCTCGGTCTTGCTCACGCCCTGTTGCTGGGCCCAGGCCGCGGGCGAGGCCAGGAGCGCGGTCGCCGCGAGGGCGGCCAAGGTGGTGCGGGGGGTCATGGCAGGGTCTCCTTGCTGTGGTGGATCGCTAGCGGTACATGGCGTCGATGCGCTCGGCGTACTTGCTCTGCACGAGCTTGCGCTTGAGCTTCATGGTCGGCGTGAGCTCCTCGTCCTCGGCGCTGAGCTGCGTCTCGAGCAGGAAGAACTTCTTGATCTGCTCCACGCGCGCGAACTTGGCGTTCACACGGTCGAACTCGCGCTGGATCAGCGCCAGCACCTCGGGCGCGCGCGCCAGGCTCGCGTAGTTGCTGAACGGCACGTCGGCATCCTGGGCGAACTTCTCCACGTTTTCCAGGTCGATCATCACGATGGCCGTCAGGTAGGGCCGGCGGTCGCCGATCACGACCGCGTCGGTGATGTAGGGCGAGAACTTGAGTTCGTTCTCGAGCTCGCTGGGCGTGATGTTCTTGCCGCCGGCCGTGATGATCACGTCCTTCATGCGGTCGGTGATGCGGAAGTAGCCCTCGGCGTCCACCGTGCCCACGTCGCCCGTGTGCAGCCAGCCGTCGGCGTCGATGGCCTCGGCCGTCTTCTCGGGCAGGTTCAGGTAGCCCATGAACACGTTGGTGCCGCGCACGAGGATCTCGGACGTCTGCGGATCCAGCCGCACCTCGTTGAAGTCCGCGGCCGGGCCGATGGAGCCCGGCCTCATGCGCGCAGCCGGCACGCCCGTGGAGGCGCCGCAGGTCTCGGTCATGCCCCAGACCTCCAGCATGGGCACGCCCAGCGCGAGGTACCAGCGCACGAGCTCGGGCGAGATCGGCGCGGCGCCCGTCACGAGGAAGCGCGCGCGGTGGATGCCGATCATCTTGCGCACGTTGTCCAGTGCGAGCCAGCGCGCCACGCGAAAGCGCAGCTTGTCCAGCGCCGCCACGGGCCGGCCGGCCAGCACGTCGTCGGCGATGCGGCCGCCCACGCCGATGCTCCAGGCATAGGCCGCCTGCTGCAGCCGGCTGGCCTCCTTGAGCGTGATCATCACGCCCGAATAGAACTTCTCCCAGACCCGCGGCACGGCCGTGAACACCGTGGGCGCGATCTCGCGCACGTTCTCGGGCACGGTCTCGGGGTTCTCCACGAAGTTCAGCACCGAGCCGGTGTACAGCGCGAAGTACTCGCCGCCCATGCGCTCGGCGATGTGGCACAGCGGCAGAAAGCACATGCGCTCGTCGCGCTCGTCCTGGGCCACGAGGCTGTTGTAGCCGCGCGCGCTGTGCACGAGGCTGCGGTGGCTGTGCATGGCGCCCTTGGGCTTGCCCGTGGTACCCGAGGTGTAGACCAGGATCGCGAGGTCCTCGGGCCGGCAGGCGGCCGAGCGCTGCTCCAGCAGGCCGGGGTGCGCGGCCGCATGGGCACGGCCGCGCTCGCGCAGCGCCGCCAGGCTCAGCACGCCCGCGTCCTCGAGCCCGCGCAGGCCCTCCATGTCGAACACCACGACCTTGGTCAGCAGCGGCAGCTGCGCGCGCACCTGCAGCGCCTTGTCGAGCTGCTCGTCGTCCTCCACGAACAGCACGCGCGTGCGCGAGTCTTCGCTGAGGTAGTGCACCTGGCTCGGTGCATCCGTGGGGTAGATGCCGTTGGACACGCCGCCCGCGCACAGCACCGCGAGGTCGGCCAGCACCCAGTCGACCACGGTATTGGACAGGATGGACGCGGTGTCGCCCGGCGCGAAACCCAGGTCCATGAGGCCATGGCCGATCTCGCGCACGGCCTGCGCCACCTCGGCCCAGCTGTGGCTGCGCCAGATGCCCAGGGCCTTCTGGCGCAGCCAGACCTGCTCGCCGCGCTGCGCCGCCGCGGCCCAGAACATGGCGGCCATGGTCTCGCCCGGCACCACGATGTCGGTGCGTGGCCGGATCTGCGACAGGTCCCAGAGATGCATCT
>DATKFT010000887.1:0-2415 GCA_035544335.1 Pseudorhodoferax sp. | reverse complement strand
GCGATGGCGCCGAACTTCCTGGGCTCCATCGGCCCGACCAGCTCGCGCCAGATGGCGCTGACCCAAGCCTGAGGCCGGGCCCGGCCCTTCCGGCGAGGGGGGCTGGGGCCGGTCGTCGTCCGCGCGCCGTGGCGCCGCGGTGCCGAGGCCCGTGCCGGCGGCCGGCAGCAGGCCCGCCGGCATCGACCCGGTCGGATGCTTTATCCGTTCCGTGCGCATGCACATGCGAAAGCCTTCGTTGGCGCCGCGCTGGCCGGCTCCCAAGATGGGCGCTCCAGGCACCCATCCAAGGAGCATCCGCGTGAACACCCGCCTCAGCCCGCTCAAGGCTTCGCGTTCGGCCGCCGTCAAGGCCAGGCTGGACCACCCCGTCATCGACACCGACGTGCACGTGAACGACTACGCGCCGGTGCTGGAGGACTACATCGCCCAGTACGGCGGCCCGCGGCTCGTGGACGCACTGCGCAAGGCGCTGGGCGGGCGCTTCGTCACGCGCGACGGCGGTGGCAAGGACTGGTACCAGCAGACCCCGGCCGAGCGCGCGCACCACCGCACGCTGCGCGCGCCCTGGTGGGCCCGCGTCACGCGCAACACCTACGACCTGGCGACCTACACGATCCCGGCGCTGCTGTACGAGCGCCTCGCGGAGCAGGGCTCGGACTACTCCGTGCTGTTCCCCAACGACGTGCTGTCGCCGGCCGCGGCCGGCAGCGAGTTCCGCCAGCCGCTGCACCGCGCGCTGAACCACTTCCACGCCGACCAGTACCGCGCCTACGCCGACCGGCTCACGCCCGTGGCCGGCATCCCGATGCACAACCCCAAGGAGGCCATCGAGGAGCTGGAGTTCGCCGTCAAGACGCTGGGCCTCAAGGTGGCCAACATCCCGGGCGGCGTGCGCCGGCCCATCCCGGCCATCGCCGAGAAGTACCCGGCCAAGGACCATCCCGAGATCGCCAGGCACGCGACCTACACGGACTTCTACGGCATCGACAGCCCGCACGACTACGACCCGTTCTGGGCCAAGGTGGTCGAGCTCGGCGTGCCGCTGACCACGCACTACGGCAGCCAGGGCTGGACCGGCCGGCATTCCACGAGCAACTACATGTTCAACCACATCGGCCACTTCGCCGATGGCTCGCAGGCGTTTGCCAAGGCGCTGTTCTTCGGCGGCGTCACGCGGCGCTTCCCAGGCCTGCGCGTGGGCCTGCTGGAGGGCGGCGCCGACTGGGGCTCGCATGTGTTCACGCACCTCGTGGACCGCTGGGAAAAGCGCAACCGCGAGGCCGTGCGCAACTACGACCCGGCCGAAGTGGACGTGGAGCTGCTGGCCGCGCTGTTCGACAGGCACGGCCGCGAACTGCTGCAGGGCCGCAGCGTGGACAAGGCCACGCTGGTGCGCGACAGCCTGGGCATCTCTGCCTTGCCGCACAGTCGCGAGCCCTCGCCCGAGGAGATCGACGATTTCGCGCTGGCCGGCATCGAGAGCGTGGACGACATCCGCGCGCGCTGGGTCGACCCCTTCTTCTTCGGCTCGGAGGCCGACGACCGCACCGTGGCGGCCGCCTTCAACCACCGCGTGCACCCGGGCGGCGTGAAGATCAACGCGATCTGGTCGTCCGACGTGGGCCACTGGGACGTGCCCGAGTTCACCGAGCCGCTGGCCGAGACCTGGGACCTCGTGGAGCAGGGCGTGATCTCGGCCCAGGACTTCCGCGCCTTCACCTTCGGCAACCCGCTGCGCTTCTACACCGAGGCCAACCCGCACTTCTTCGACGGCACGGCCGTCGGCCGCCAGCTGGGCCTCACGCCCGCTGCCTGAACCCCACAAGGACTCCGCATGTTTTCGACCCGACGACTGTTCCATGGCTGGGCCGCCGCACTGGCCCTGTTCGGCATGCTGGCCAGCGCGCACGCCGCGCCAGAGGTCATCCGCATCGGCGTGGCCACGGCCGGTGGCGGCGACCCCGTGACCTGGGGCGGCTCGCCGGGCGGCGTGGCGCGCAGCCAGCAGTGGCTGGAGCAGGAGTTCAAGGGCTCGGGCACCAAGATCGAGTGGCTGTTCTTCAAGGGCGCGGGCCCGGCCGTCAACGAGGCGCTGTCGAACAAGCAGATCGACTTCGCCTACCAGGGCGACCTGCCCTCGCTCGTGGGCCGCGCCAATGGCCTCAACACCAGGCTGCTCCTGGCCAGCGGCACGCGCAACAACCTCTATGTGGTGGTGCCGCCGAAGTCCGACATCCAGTCCATCAAGGACTTGAAGGACCGCAAGGTCTCGATCTTCCGTGGCACCAACGGCCACCTGGTCGCGATCAACGTGCTGGCCGCCAATGGCCTCACGGAGCGCGACATCAAGGGCGTGAACCTGGACACCGGCAGCGCGCAGGCCGCGCTGGTCTCCAGTGGCGTGGACGCGGC
>DATKFT010000886.1:0-3320 GCA_035544335.1 Pseudorhodoferax sp. | reverse complement strand
AACCCATGCGTTTCCTGCCCGCCAGCGACACGGGCCTGCTCGTGGAGCTGGACGACCTGGCCCACACCATGGCGCTGTACCGCCAGCTGCGCGCGCAGCCCGTGCACGGCGTGCAGGAGCTGGTGCCGGCCGCGCGCACGCTGCTCGTGCACTACCGCCCCGCCGCCATCGCGCTGCCCGCGCTCATGGCGCAGCTGCGCGCGCGCGGTGCCCAGGCCGCGCAAAGCCTGGACCAGGCCGCGCCGCAGCAGGCACGGCTCGTGGAGATCCCCGTGGACTACCGCGGCGAAGACCTGCCCGAGGTGGCCGAGCTGCTGGGCGTGTCGGTGCGCGAGGTCATCGCGCGCCACACGGGCCAGCCCTACGAGGCCGCGTTCGCGGGCTTCGCGCCGGGCTTCGTCTACCTGGCGGGCGGCCACCCCAGCTTCCAGCTGCCGCGCCGCCCCTCGCCACGCACCAGGGTGCCCGCGGGCTCGGTGGCCCTGGCCGGTGCGTTCAGTGCCGTCTACCCCAGCGCCAGCCCCGGCGGCTGGCAGTTGATCGGCGTCACGCAGGTCCCCATGTGGGACATCGCGCGCGCCGAACCCGCCTATGTGCAGCCCGGCTTTCGCGTGCAGTTCCGCGACGCCGGCCGGGCGTCCACGCTCACCAGCCTGCCGGCCCTGCGGCCCGCTGCCGCTGCCGCTGCCGCTGCCGCTGCCGCTGCCGCTCCGGCCCCCGCCGTTCCGGCCGGCGACGCCGTGCTCGAGTGCCTCGCGGCAGGCCTGCAGACGCTCGTGCAGGACGCCGGCCGCCACGGCCTGTCGGGCCTCGGCATCTCGGCCTCCGGCGCGCTCGACGCGGCCGCGATGCGCCAGGCCAACCGCATGGTCGGCAACCCGGTGGACACGCCCGTGCTGGAAAACCTGCTGGGCCAGCTACAGCTGCGCTGCCACGGCCAGGCCACGCTCGCGGTCACGGGCGCGCAGGCCGCCCTCACGCTGCGCAACGCGGCCGGCGCGCAATGGTCCGTGGACACCGACCAGGCGGTCGCACTGGATGACGGCGACCAGCTGCTGCTGCACGCGCCGACCGCCGGCGTGCGCTGCTATGTCGCGGTGCGCGGCGGCTGGCATGTCGCGCCCGTGCTGGGCAGTTGCGCGACCGACACGCTGGCCCAGGTCGGGCCGCCGCCGCTGCAGGCCGGGCAGCGCCTGGCGGTCGGGCGCGCGGTCCCGGCCGCGGCGCTGCAGGCCACGCAGGCCACCCTCACACGGCCCGCGCTGCCGCGGCCCGGCGACCTCGTCACGCTGGACGTGGTGCTGGGCCCGCGCACGGATTGGTTCACGCCCGCGTCGGTGGAGGCCTTCGCGGCCCAGGAGTGGCGCGTCACGCCGCAGTCCAACCGCGTGGGGATCCGCATCGCGGGCGCGCAGCCGCTGCAGCGCAACCGCCACGACGAGCTGCCCAGCGAGGGCACGGTGGCCGGCGCCATCCAGGTGCCGCTCAGCGGCCAGCCCGTGCTGTTCCTGGCCGACCACCCGCTGACCGGGGGCTACCCCGTCATCGCGGCCGTGGCCAGCCACCACCTGGACCTGGCCGCGCAGCTGCCCGTGGGCAGCCGTCTGCGCTTTCGCGTCATCGCCCCGTTTTTTGACCAAGACTGAAGTTGCCGCGCGGCCGCCCGGCGCACCAAGGAGAAATGCCGTGATCCAGAAAGTCCTGATTGCCAACCGCGGCGAGATCGCGGTCCGCATCGCCCGCGCCTGCCGCGACCACGGCGTGCGCTCGGTGGCCGTGTACGCCGACCCCGACGCCGATGCGCTGCATGTGCAGATGGCCGACGAGGCCTGGGCGCTGCACGGCACGCGGCCCGCGGACAGCTACCTCGACATCGCCAAGCTGATCGCCATCGCGCGCCAGAGCGGCGCCGATGCCGTGCACCCGGGCTACGGATTCCTGTCCGAGCGGGCCGAGTTCGCACGTGCGGTGCTGGCTGCCGGCCTGGTCTGGATCGGCCCGCGCCCCGAGACCATCGAGGCGCTGGGCGACAAGGTCGCCGCGCGCAAGATCGCGCTGCAGGTGGGCGCACCGCTGGTCGCCGGCACGGCCGAGCCCGTGCAGAGTGCCGAGGAGGTGCTGGCCTTCGCCGAACAGCATGGCCTGCCCGTGGCGATCAAGGCCGCCTTCGGCGGTGGCGGCCGCGGCCTCAAGGTGGCCTGGCACAAGGAAGAGATCGCCGAGCTCTACGCCTCTGCCGTGCGCGAGGCCACGGCCGCGTTCGGCCGCGGCGAATGCTTCCTCGAGCAGTTCCTGGACCGGCCGCGCCACATCGAGGCGCAGATCCTGGCCGACCAGCATGGCCAGGTGGTCGTGGTCGGCACGCGCGACTGCTCGCTGCAACGGCGCAACCAGAAGCTCGTCGAGGAGGCGCCCGCGCCGTTCCTGAGCGACGCGCAGCGCGCGCAGATCCACGAGGCCGCGCGCGCCATCTGCGCCGCGGCAGGCTATGTGAGCGCGGGCACGGTGGAGTTCCTGCTGAGCCGCAGCGGCCAGATCTCGTTCCTGGAGGTCAACACGCGGCTGCAGGTCGAGCACCCCGTGACCGAAGAGACCACGGGCGTGGACCTCGTGCTCGAGCAGCTGCGCATCGCCGACGGCCTGCCGCTGTCGTTCAGCGAGACCCCGGCCCCGCGCGGCCACAGCATCGAGTTCCGCATCAATGCCGAAGACCCGGGACGCGGCTACCTGCCCACGCCGGGCCGCATCCAGCGCTTCGAGCCGCCCGGTGGCCCCGGCGTGCGCGTGGACACCGGCGTGCGCGAGGGCTCCAGCGTGCCGGGCAGCTTCGACTCGATGATGGCCAAGCTCGTCGTGAGCGGCGCCACGCGCGCACAGGCGCTGGCGCGCGCGCAGCGCGCATTGAACGAGTTCCAGATCGAAGGCGTGGCCTCCGTGCTGCCCTTCCACCGCGCCGTGGTGACCGACCCCGCGTTCACGGCCCAGGACGGCTTTCAGGTCCACACGCGCTGGATCGAGACCGAGATGGCCACGCGCTTCGACTGCGCGCCGCGCCCCGAGGCCGCTGACGAGCCGGTGCTGCAGCGCACGTTCGTGGAGCTGGACGGCAAGCGCGTGCGCCTGGGCCTGCCCGCGGCGCTGTGGCTGGGCCGCCCCGCGGTGCCTGCGGCCGCGCCCGGTGCCGAGGCGACGGCCCAGGCAGCCGCGGCCGAGGCGCAGGCCGGCGCGCTCGTGGCCCCGATGGCGGGCAGCCTCGTGGCCTGGAAGGTGGACGACGGGGCCGCGGTCCAGCCCGGCGAGGTCGTGGCGCTCATGGAGTC
>DATKFT010000885.1:0-2179 GCA_035544335.1 Pseudorhodoferax sp. | reverse complement strand
TCCTCGGGAATGCCGGCCGTGCCGAAGCCGCCGATCAGCACGGTGGCGCCATCGGCCAGGCCTTGCAGCGCGGCGTCGATGGACGCGGTGATCTTGTTGATCATGGGGATGCTCCTGGGGTGTCTGCGGCCATCAGCCGCGCGTGGCGATCTGGGCCTCGAACGCGGCCAGCGTGTCGTCGATGCGCTCGGCGATCTCGTCGATCTGTTCGGCCGTGGCGATGAGCGGCGGCGCGACCATGAGCCATTCGCCGAACATGCCATCGGCCGTGCGGCGCGCGTAGAGCAAGAGCCCGCGCTCGCGCGCCAGCGCGACGATGCGGCCGATGGCGTTGACGCTGCCCGCGAAGGTGCTCTTGCGCCCGGGGTCGGAGACGATCTCGATGGCCATCAGCAGGCCCTTGCCGCGCACGTCGCCGAGCACGCGGCGCCGACGCTGCACCTGCAGCAGCCGCTCGCGCAGGCGCTCGCCCATGCGCAGCGCATTGCCCGCCAGGTCGCGCTCCAGCGTCTCGCGCACGGCCGCCACGCCCACGGCGCAGGACAGCGGGTTCGACGAGTAGGTGTAGCCGTGCATGAAGCCGCCCGCACCCTGCAGCGCGCCCACGAGTTCGGCCGATGCCAGCACGGCGCCCAGCGGCGTGTAGCCCGAGGCCAGCCCCTTGGCGAGCGTGACGATGTCGGGCCGCACCTGCCGGTGGTGCTGCGAGGCCAGGAAGGCGCCGGCCCGGCCGACACCGCTCATGACCTCGTCGTGGATCAGCAGCACGCCGTGGCGCGTGCAGATCTCGCGCACGCGCTGGCAATAGGCTTCGCTGGCGACCAGCGCGCCCGTGGCCAGGCCGCCCACCGGCTCCATGATGAAGGCCAGCACGCTTTCGGGGCCCTCCTGTTCGATGCAGCGCTCCAGCGCGTCGGCGCAGTCCAGCGCATGGGACGCGGCCGTGTGCCCTTCGGGCAGCCGGTAGTCGAAGGGCGCCGGCACCTTGGGCATCTCGCGCAGCATGGGGCCGAACATGGCCAGCGACTTGAAGTCACCGCTGATGCCGACCGCGCCCAGCGTGGCGCCGTGGTAGCTCGGGTTGCGCGAGATGACCTTCCAGCGCGCAGCCTCGCCCCGCACGACCGCGTACTGGCGTGCGAGCTTGAGCGCGGTCTCGGTGGCTTCGGAGCCGCCCGAGACCAGGAACACGCGCTCCAGGCCGGGGCCGGCGTTCTGCGCGATGAGTTCGGCCAGCTCGGCGTTCGCATCGTTCTCGAAGAAGAAGCGGCTCGCGTAGGCGACGCGCGCCATCTGCGCGCGGGCCGCCTCCTGGACGCGCGCGTTGCCATAGCCGATGTTGACCGCGATGGGGCCGGAGGAGGCGTCGATGTAGCGCCTGCCCTCGGTGTCCCACAGGTAGATGCCTTCGCCGCGGTCCACGGTGGGCAGTCGCGCGGCGCCCGGGGCCTGGTAGAAGAGCTGGATGGCGCCGCCCGTGGCGGGGTGCGCGTGGCTTGCTGTTGCGTGTGGCATGGCTGGAAGGGAGGTCTCCTGGGACGGTGAAGGCGTTCTCAGCGGGTTGTGCGGGTGGCCGCCTGGCGCGTGCCGCGGCCCAGCGTCGCGGCCACCGCCATGAGCAGCACGGACACCAGGATCAGCACGGTCGCGATGGCCGTGATGGTCGGGTTGACCTGCAGGATCAGCTCGTTGAACATCTTCTTGGGCACCGTCTCCACAGAGCCTGCGATGAAGTTGGTCACCACCACCTCGTCGAAGCTGGTCACGAAGGCGAAGATCCAGGCCGCCAGCGCGCTGGGCAGCAGGTTGGGCGCCAGCACGCGGACGAACATGGTGGGCCAGGAGGCGCCCAGCGTGAACGCCACCTGCTCGATGCGCTCGTCGAAGGTCTTGATGGCCACCGTCATGATCAGCACGACGTAGGGCACGCCCAGCAGCGTGTGGGCCAGCAGCAGGCCCGCATAGGTGCCCAGCGCGCCCACGGCGGCCAGCGCCATGTACAGCGCCACCGCGAGGACCACCGAGGGGATGATCAGCGGCGCGCTGTCTGCCTTCTTACTGCAGCCGCGGCTAGACGGCCAGGCGACTCACTGCCAGGCGTGCCCAAACGGGCTTGCCAGCAAGGCAAACCCCGCGATGTTGAGCACCACGGTGCCCCAGAACACCGCACGGAACTCCG
>DATKFT010000884.1:0-24058 GCA_035544335.1 Pseudorhodoferax sp. | reverse complement strand
GCCAGCCCCAGGTGCGTCCAGCGCGCCAGGCCCTGCAGCGCGCGGCTGCTGTCCACGGCCAGCGCCACCGCGACGACGCTGGCACAGCAAGCCGCCGACACCAGCACGAACAGCGCGGCCGCGCCGGGGTCGATCCACTGGGCACGCGCACGCGTGGCCTCGGCATCCAGGTGCGCGGCCAGGCGCCAGGCGACGGCCTGGTAGCCCAGGCTGTAGGCCAGCCAGCCGACCAGCCAGGGCACCTCGGGACCCGTGGGCTGCAGCTGGTGCGCGAGCGCCGCTGCCACGAGCGCTGCGAGCAGCGCGATGGCCTGGCGCTGCAGCGCGCTCAGACGGGCGGACCAGTGCCAGCCGTGGCGCGGGCCCCGGGCTGCGGGATCTTGCGGCTTGTGCATGGCGGCCACTGTGAGACCTCGAGATCTTGAGACCGCGGGCCTGGCCCCCTCCGGCCCACCCTGGCCCGGCTACTGCGCGTCGCGCACGATGCGCCCGTTCAGCGCCTGCACGGGCCGCGCATTGGCCGGGAACATCTGCGCGAACAGGCGCAGCTGCTCGGGGCTCAGCGTGACGGGCTGCTTGAGCACCATCCAGAGCACACCCTCGGTGCAGGGCGGCTGTGTCAGCGAACCGAAGAACTGGTAGTAGCGCTGGTCCTGCGGCAGCAGCTGGGCCAGGTCGAACCAGTCGGCCGGCATGCGCACGCTGTCGCCCGCGTCCAGCGGGATGTAGGTCCAGACCTTGTCGATGAACGCGCTCGGCTCGCCGGGCTGCAGCAGCACCGCCAGGATGGCGGTCTGGCCCTGGGCGTTGCGGTGCACCAGGTGCACGCCCATCGCAAAGCCGCCATGGTCGACCACCTCCTCGGCCGGGTGCCGGAAGTCCAGGTACTCGAGCCGGTAGCTGCTGCCGCGCACCTGCAGCCGGTTCTCGCCCTCGACCTGCACGCGGATCGTGCGGCCATCGTGCAGCACGGTGCCGCTGCTGGGCCGGTAGTCCAGGCCCAGCACCTCGTTGGGCCCCTGCAGCGCGGCGTGGGACTCGATGTGGATCGGCGACTGGCGCTGGCCGCTGCCGCACTGCTGGAACTCGGGCTGCAGGCCGGCCCAGGCGGCCGGGCCGCCCTCGCCGCTGTAGCCCCAGGGCACGGGCGGGCGCGGCGCGGGCCTGGCACCCCGCGGGGCACGCTCCTCGTCCTGCGGCAGCCGGGCATGGGCCGGGATCGGCAGCCCGTGGGCGATCGCCCGCGCGCGTTCGTACTGCCGCTCGATCGCGATGTCGGTGGTGCGGTCGGCCGGCCGTGCCACCACGGGGCGCGGTGCGAGCGCGGGCGCTGGCGCTCTGGCAGACACGGTGGCGGCCGTGGCAGGCCGGGCGCCCGCGGCCGGCGCGGCCTTCTCCTTCCCCTTCTGCGCGGCGGCCGCGGGCGCCGACACGGCAGGCGCGGCGGCCGCGGCGGGTGCGCGCGGGGCACTGGCCGATGCGCGCGGTGCGGGCGCCGCGGGCGGGGTCGGCGAGGTCGGCGGCTGGGACGCGACGCGCACCGTGCCGGCCTTGTCCACATTGAGCGTGACGCTCGGCACCTCGGCCGCCTGCTGGGAGGCCGTGCGCGCCGGCGGACGGCCCGTGCTCGCGGCGCGCTGCGCGTTGGCGCGCTCGATGGCCTGGCGCAGCTGCTCGGCCATGCGCTCGCTGCCGGGGTCCTGCGCCGCCACCGGCAGCGTGGCGCAGGCCAGCAGCGCGCCCAACAGGCGGCGGGGCAGGAGGCAGCGGGACCAGGACATCGGCAGCGAAGGGCGGTCAGGGCGCAAGGTGGCGGGCGTGGCGAACGTGGCGGATGTGGCAGGCGCGCGGCACGGCGCCGCCCCTGCCATATCGGCCGGCCGGGGCCGGACTTGAGCGCCTGCACCCACGCGTGCCACCCCGGGGGACGTCGGCAAGAAAACGCGAGCCGGACAAGACGCATCCTGGCGTCCAGGCCGCATGGGCGCCGGGCTATAGTGACCGCTTTGCCCCTTCGCGTGTTCCGTGTCCATCCAGACTGACAATTTCGCCATGCCGCCGGAACGCCGTGTGGTGTCGGCCGCGCCCGCCTCGCCCAACGAGGAGGCCATCGAGCGTGCGCTGCGCCCCAAGCTGCTCGACGAGTACGTGGGCCAGGCCAAGGCGCGCGAGCAGCTGGAGATCTTCATCGGCGCGGCCAAGAAGCGCGCCGAGGCGCTGGACCATGTGCTGCTGTTCGGCCCGCCCGGCCTCGGCAAGACCACGCTCTCGCACATCATCGCGCAGGAACTCGGCGTGAACATGCGCCAGACCAGCGGCCCGGTGCTCGAAAAGCCCAAGGACCTCGCGGCGCTGCTGACCAACCTCGAGCGCAACGACGTGCTGTTCATCGACGAGATCCACCGGCTCAGCCCGCTCGTCGAGGAAATCCTCTACCCGGCGCTGGAGGACTACCAGATCGACATCATGATCGGCGAGGGCCCGGCCGCGCGCTCGATCAAGCTGGACCTGCAGCCCTTCACGCTGGTGGGTGCCACCACGCGCGCGGGCATGCTGACCAACCCACTGCGCGACCGCTTCGGCATCGTCGCGCGGCTGGAGTTCTACACGTCCGAGGAGCTGACCCGCATCGTCACGCGCAGCGCCGGCCTGCTCCACGTGCCGATCGAGCCTGCCGGTGCGCTGGAGATCGCCACGCGCTCGCGCGGCACGCCGCGCATCGCCAACCGGCTGCTGCGCCGCGTACGCGACTACGCCGACGTCAAGGGCAACGGCACGATCACGCAGGACATCGCCAACCGCGCGCTGGCGCTGCTGGACGTGGATCCGCGCGGCTTCGACGTGATGGACCGCAAGCTGCTGGAGGCCGTGATCCACCGCTTCGACGGCGGCCCCGTGGGGCTGGACAACATCGCGGCCAGCATCGGCGAGGAGTCCGGCACGATCGAGGACGTGATCGAGCCCTACCTGATCCAGCAGGGCTTTCTGCAGCGCACGCCGCGCGGACGCATCGCCACGCAGGCCGCGTTCCGCCACCTGGGTGTCACGCCACCGCAGACCGCGCCCGACCTGTTTTCATGAGCCTCCCCCCGTTTGAACGGGCTCACTGCAGGTGGCCGTCCGATCCCCCCCCAGGGAGACGCACCCAGCGGCCGGGCAAAGCCCGTTCCGCGGCTGCCCCCGCATGGCCTGCTCCGCGGCCTTCGGTAGCGCGGCTTGCGCACCGGCTTCGTAGGCAGCCGGTGGCGCGTGGGACCATGGGCCACTGAAATGCGCGACAACGCTCCCGACAGCGCGCTGTTCACGCCGGTCGAGTTCAGCGCCACGCGCCGGCGCCAGAACCTGTTGCTCGCGCTGCTGCTGGCCGTTGGCGCGCCGGTGCTGGCCTGGTTCGCCGCCGCGCAGCTGCACGGCAGCGCCCTGGCCTGGCGCGTGCTGGCCGCGGCCGCGGTGCTGCTGTGCTGCGGCTGGCTGGTGCGCACCATCTGGCGCCATGCGGCCAGCCGCCAGCCCGTGCTGCGCCTGGACGCGCGCGGCATCTCGGGCGCCGCGCTGCAGCCGCCCGTGCCCTGGGAGCAGCTGGAGGACGCCGAGCTCGAGCGCGGCGGCATGCTGCGCCTGCACCGCCGGCCCGACGCCCTGCACCCCGACCAGGCCCGCGGCTGGGCGCGCCGCAATCCGGCGCGCCCGCGCGTGAGCCTGCACCTGCTGAGCCGGCGCCAGCAGGACATGGCCCACGACGCGATCCACGCGCGGCTGGACCTGCTGCGCCAGCGCACGGGCGCCGGCGAGGCCGCGAGCCGGCGCGCAGCCCGTGCGGAGGAGGACTTCGAGGCCCGGCTGGACCAGCTCGTGCCCACGCCCTGGGCGCTGTATGCCGTGGTCGCGGCCAACGTGATCGTCTGGGCCATGAACTGGGCGGCCGGCATGAGCCCGACCAAGCCGCTGTCGCCCGAGCTGTTCGCCTGGGGCGCCAATGCCGCCTCGGCCGTGGTGCTGGACGGCCAGTGGTGGCGGCTGCTCGCCGCCACCTTCCTGCACGGCGGCATCGTGCACCTGCTGTTCAACATGCTGGGCCTGTGGGAGGCCGGCAAGCAGCTGTGCCGGCTGCTGGGCAACGGGCAGTTCGCGCTGGTCTACGCGGCCAGCGCGCTGGCCGGCAGCAGCGCCAGCCTGCACCACGCGGCCCAGACCTCGGTCTCGGTCGGCGCCTCGGGCGCGGTGTTCGGCGTGCTGGGCGCGCTGATGACCGCGAGCTGGCACTACCGCCACCTGGTGCCGGCCACCAACCTGCGCCGGCTGTGGACCGGGCTGGGCTTTTTCATCGGCTACTCGCTGCTGCACGGTTTCACGCAGGAGAACGTGGACAACGCCGCCCACGTCGGCGGCCTGCTGTGCGGCATGGCGCTGGGCTTCTTGCTGCTGGCGCCGATCGACCGCCGCGCCGATGCCGCGCGCCGGGCCCGGCATGCGGTGGGCGCGGGCGCACTGGCGCTCGCGGGCGTGGGCTACAGCGTGCTGGCCACGCCGGTCCCCACGGTCTGGCACGCGCAGCTGTACGCCGCGCACGCGCTGCTGCCCGACGTGGCCGGGCGCTTCGAGCGGGCCTACCGGCAGATGGGCGCACAGGGCATGCGGCTGCAGCGCCGCGAGATCGGCCAGGCGGTGTTCCTGCAGAACGCCCAGCGCGCCATCGGACCGGCCTGCGCGGACATCACCGCGGATCTCGCGCCGCTGCGCCTGCCGCTGTGGGAGCCCACGGGGCAGCTCGTGCGGCTGTACCTGCGCCTGTGCGCGCTGACCACGCGCGCGCTGGCGCTGGAACAGGCCATGCTGCGCCGCGACCCGGACCTGCCCGCCGACGCGCCCGCGCAGCTGGCGCGCCTGTCGGCCGAGAGCCAGCAGTGGATGCGCCAGCTGGCCGAGACCTCGCGCCGCGCCGCGCAGGCCGCCCGCACACCCAGGAAACCCGATGCCCCGCCAGCGTCGCCCTGAAGCGCGCGCGCGCCGGCTGTGGACCATCGCCGGCGCCGCGGCGCTGGGTCTGGCCGCCCTGCTGTGGGCCGGGCGCGACGAGCTGCCCGACCATGTGGCGCACCGCTCCGGCGCGGGCCGCGCGCAGGTCGTGCCGGACTACGCCGCGCTGTCGGACCGGCTGGACCCCGCGGCGCTGGCGCGCACACTGGGCGCACCGGGTGAGCTGCCGCTGCGCTGCGCGCAGACCGCGGACGGGCGCGTCTGCACCGCGCCGCTGCTGCGCGCCGATGGCCAGAGCGCCGAGCGGCTGACCGCCACCTGGCAGGGCACGCGCCTCGTGCGCACCGATGTGCGGCTGCCCTGGTGGGCGCACCACGGCATGGTGCGGGCGCTGACCGCGCGCCTGGGTGCGCCCACGCGCCCGGACGCCGAAGCGCCCGACGACGCCCAGGCCCCGGCCATCGCCTGGCAGCTGGACCACGGCACGCTGCGCATCGCGCGCGCGCCGGGCTGGGCGCCGTGGCGCTGGACCACGCTGCGCTGGCAGGCCGCCGAGGCCCCTCTCTGAACAAACCCGCGCCGGCAGAAACTCTGCCCGCGTGGTAAGGTCGACCAAGGGTTTTCCCTTGTCAGCCTCTCACACCTGCCCGGCGCCTGCAGCGCCGGCGCTCTGGAGTTTTTCTTGGACCACAACGAGACCGCCGCCCCCGGCGCCGGGTTTGCGCGCGCCGTTTTTTCACTCGGGGTCGGCGGCTTTGCCATCGGCACCGGCGAGTTCGTGATCATGGGGCTGCTGCCCGAAGTCGCGCGCGACATCGGCGTCAGCATCCCGCAGGCCGGCCACGTGATCAGCGCCTACGCGCTGGGCGTCGTGCTGGGCGCGCCCGTGCTGGCGGTGCTGTCGGCCAACATGGGCCGGCGCGCGCTGCTGATGGCGCTGATGGCCGTGTTCGCGGCCGGCAACTTCGCCAGCGCCGCGGCGCCCGGCTACTGGTCGCTGAACCTGCTGCGCTTTGCCGCCGGGCTGCCGCACGGCACCTATTTCGGCGTCGCCGCGCTCGTGGCGGCCGCGCTCGCGCCGCCGGGCCGGCGCGCCCAGGCCGTGGGCCTGGTCATGCTGGGCCTGACCGGCGCCACCCTGGTCGGCGTGCCGCTGGCCGCCGCGCTGGGCCAGCTGTTCGGCTGGCGCTCGGCCTTCGTTCTGGTCGGCGTGATCGCGCTGCTGGCCATGGTGCTGGTGCACCGCAATGTGCCGCCGCTTGCGGCGGACGCGGGCGCCAGCCCCTGGCGCGAGCTCGGCGCGCTGGCCCGGCCCCAGGTCTGGCTCACGCTGGGCATCGCGGCCATCGGCTTCGGCGGCATGTTCTCCGTGTTCAGCTACATCAAGCCCACGCTGCTGGAGGTCTCCGGCATGCCGCTGGCCTGGGTGCCCGCGGTGCTCGCGCTGTTCGGCCTGGGCATGGTGGTCGGCAACCTGGTCGGCGCCAAGCTGGCCGACCGCTCCCTCATGCGCACCATCTGCGCCATGCTGGCCTGGGCCGCTTTGGTGCTGGCGCTGTTCACGCTGACGGCCCACCACCCCGTGCTGGCGGCCCTGAACGTGTTCCTGATCGGGACCACCGTGGCCATCGGCCCGGCGCTGCAGGTGCGCCTCATGGACGTGGCCGGGGACGCGCAGACGCTGGCCGCGGCGCTGAACCACTCGGCCTTCAACGTGGCCAATGCGCTGGGCGCCTGGCTGGGCGGCGTGGCCATCAGCGCCGGCCTGGGCTGGACCTCGACCGGCTGGGTCGGCGCACTGCTCGCGCTTGGCGGCATGGCGATCTTCTTCTGGGCGTACACGCATGCGCGCGCCGGCGCGCAGCGCGAGGTACTGGGCCGCACGGCCTGATCACCCGGGCCCTACCGCCCACCACGGGCTAGGGCACGGCCTGGCCCAGCGTGGCCGAGGGCGGCAAGGCGTCCGGCGGCGCCGCGCTGGCAGGACCGGCGGCCTTGGCGGGCCGCTGGGGCAGCGGCAGTTCGCGCATGAGGTCATCGGCCAGGGCCTGCAGCAGCCGCGTGTCGGGCGCGCCGAACACGCGGGGCTGCGCATCGAACAGGCACAGCGCGCCGAACGCCAGGCCCGCCGCATCGCGCAGCGGAACCACCGCGCAAAAGCGCGCCCCCAGGCGCTGCAGCACCGGGTGCTCCGTGAAGCGCGGATCCCGCCCGCTGTCGCGCAGCACGAGCGGCTCGCCGCTGCCCACCACATGCCCGCCCAGCGACGCAGCGCGCGCCATGCCGCCGCCGTCGGGCTGGCGCGCAAAACCCTGCGCGGCCAGCCAGTGCTCGGCATCGGCGTCGACGAGGCTGACCAGCGCCTGCGGCACGTCGAAGATGTCCGCCGCACGCTTGGCCGTGCGCCCGCAGGCCGCGCGGAAGTCGGCGTCGTCCAGCGCAGCGCTGGCCTGCAGCGCCGCCAGGCGCTCGGCCTCGTTGTCGGGCAGCTGCGGGGCGGCCGCGGCCGGCTCCAGCGCGCCGTCGATCTGGGCACGCACATGCAGCACCGCCTCCTCCAGCGAGGTGGCGACCGCGTCGGCGCCCAGCGCCTGCGCGGCCTGCAGGGCCGCACCCGCCGGTTCGGCCGGTTCGGTCGGTTCGGGCGGCAGGTTCCAGAGCACGAGCACGATGCGCAGCTGCGGCCAGCGCCGGCGCAGGCGCCGGCAGAACTGGCGCGCGGGCACCTGCGGCTGCGGGCTGAACCAGGACACGCAGACCACGCGCACCGCGGCCAGGTCCAGCCGGGCGAGGCCGTCCGCCGACGCCGGCAGCAGCGCCGTGCCGGTTCCGGCCGGCACGCCCTGCAGCGCCAGGCCATGGGCCAGCATGCGCGCGGCCAGCGCGTCGACCTCCCATTTGCCGCCCAGGCACAGCACCTGCGGCGCCGACCCCTCGGGCGCGGGCGCGCGGTGCTCTTCCTCGAGCGCGTCGAGCACGGCCTCCATGCCCGTCACGAGCCGCAGCCGGTGCTCGGCCGTGGCGACCGCGGCGTGGTCGCCCACGGCCATGCGCAGGGTGGGCACGGCGACGCTGTCGTAGAACACCGGCACGGTGGCGGCGTCCTCGCCGGTCTGCGCCTCGGCCAGC
The DNA here is from genome assembly GCA_035544335.1 of Pseudorhodoferax sp. Taxonomy (GTDB): domain Bacteria; phylum Pseudomonadota; class Gammaproteobacteria; order Burkholderiales; family Burkholderiaceae_C; genus Pseudorhodoferax. Next base: position 15,952 of record DATKFT010000884.1, on the reverse strand, counting down.
GCGATGGCCTCCTCGTCCTCGCCGGCCAGGAGGCGCTGGTACAGGCGTGTGGGCGCGTCCAGCGCGGGCTGGCTGCCCAGCAGCACGTGCAGGAAGGCCAGCTGCGGCAAATGCCGCCCGACGACCAGCAGGCACACCGTGAGCGGCGTGGACATGACCAGCCCGACCGGCCCCCACAGCGCCGTCCAGAAGGTGGCGGCCACGATCAGCGACAGCGCCGACAGGCCGGTGCTGACGCCGTACAGCCAGGGTTCGATGACGTTGTTGCTGAGCATCTCCAGCACCACGATCAGGCCCAGCGTCCACAGCAACAGGCTCCAGCCCGGATCGACCGCGAACGCCAGCCCCAGCGGAAACACCGAGGAGATCAGCGGCCCCACGTAGGGCACGAAGCGCAGCACCGCGGCCAGCAGCCCCCACAGCACCGCGCCGGGCACGCCGATGCACCACAGGCCCAGTGCCATCGGGATGCCGTAGCTCAGGTTGACGACGAGCTGCATGCGCAGATAGCGGGAGATGCGGGCGGATGCCTCGTCCATGGCGTCGGTGGCCAGGTGCAGGTTGCCGCCCATCAGGCGCAGCATGCGGTCGCGCAGGTCCATGCGGTCCAGCAGCACCAGCACGAGGAACACCAGCGCGATGCCGGCCTGCGCGAGCGGGCCGGCCGCGCGCTCCAGCCAGGCCACGGCCTGCTGGAACGGCGAGGCCGGCCGCTGCTCGACCTGCACGCGCTGCACGCCCGCGGGCGGCGCCGCGGGCGCGATGCGCTCGACCTCGCGCTGCACCACGTCGGCCGTCTCGAGCAGGCCATCGAACACGCCGGGCCCGCGCATCTGCTCGCGCAGGTGCTGCAGCTTGGCGCGGATGGTGCTCTGGTAGGTCGGCAGCTCGGCGCCCAGGTCGCGCACCTCCTTGCCGACGAAGGCGCCGCCGACCACCAGCAGCGCCAGCGTGGCGCCGACCACGGCCAGCACCGCCACCATGCGCGGCACGCCCCAGCGCTTGAGCCGCGCGACCGCCGGGTCGAGCAGAAAGGCCAGCAGCAGCGCCAGCGCGAGCGGCACCAGGATGTCGCGCCCGAAGTACAGGCCGCAGAGCACCACCGTGGCGACCAGAAAGCCCGCCGCCAGGCGCAGGCTCGCGAACGTGGACGCCAGGCTGGCCAGCAGCGCCACGGGCACCGGCGCGGACACCGGTGCATTGCGCTCGGGCGCGCGGTCCACGGCAGGCGGCGAAGGCGGTTCTGGCGGCATCGGGGGCGTCTCGTTGTCGGTCCCCTGCGCAGCGGGGCAGGGGTGGCGCTGAGCATGCGCAGCCGCACTGGCCGCGTCTGTCAGCGGCGGCCCTGCGCCCGCGCCATCCGCACGCCCTCGCCCGGCCCGCGGCCGCGCTGCGCCGGGCTCAGGCCGCCGAGCGGCTGGACGCCTGCACGGCCGCGCGCAGCCGCTCGAACACCTTCCAGAAGGGCTGGGCCTGGGTCGTCGCGAAGTTGATGCGCATCAGCGTGCCGGGCTTGCGGCCGGCATGGAACAGCGCGCCGGGCGCCAGCAGGTAGCCCTCGTCCAGCATGCGCTGCGCGAGCAGCTCGGTGTCCACCCCGGTGTCCACCCAGCCGAACAGGCCGGCCGGCTCGCTCACGAAGCGGCAGCCCGCCGCGCGCGCGAGCTTGACGCTGCGCGCGCGCGCCTGGTCCAGCCGCGTGACCACGCGCTGCGCATGGCGGCGCAGTGCACCCTGCGCGATGCACCAGGCCATGGCCTGCTCCTGCAGCGCGGGCGTGGTCAGCGTGGCCAGCAGCTTGGTGTCCAGGAAGCGGTCGACCAGCGCGGGCGGCGCCGCGAGGTAGCCCACGCGCCAGCCCGGCGCCAGGATCTTGGCGAAGCCGCTCACGTAGACCGTGCGCGACAGGCCATCGAGCGCGCTGAGACGCGTGGCATGGTCGGGCGCCAGATGGCTGTAGGTGTCGTCCTCGACGATGTAAAAGCCGTGCTGCGCCGCCAGCGTGAGCACGCGGTGCGCGCTGCCCGGCGACAGGCAGTAGCCGGTCGGGTTGTGCAGCACGCTCACGCTCACGAACAGCTTGGGCGCATGCGCCTCGCAGTAGCGCGCCATGACGGCCAGGTCCGGCCCCTCCGGCCCGCGCGGCACGGGCAGGATCACGGCGCCCAGCGCCTGCAGCCGCGCGAACTCGATCGCCCAGCCCGGCTCCTCGACCATCACATGGTCGCCCGCGCGCAGCAGCGTGCGGCTCACGATGTCCAGCGCATGCGTGGCGCCCACGGTCGTGATGATCTGCTCGGGCGCGGCCGGCACGTTCATGCCGACCAGCTTGTGCGAGAGCGCCTGGCGCAGCGCCGGGTCGCCGGCCGGCTCGCCGTACTGCAGCGACAGCGGCACCAGCGCCTGGCGCGTGGCCACGCGGCGCACGGCGGACACCACGATGTCGCTGGCCAGCCAGTCCGGCGGGAACACGCCGATGCCGGGCTGCGGCAGCTCGCCCGTGCCGTGGAACATGCCGCGCATGAGCGCGGCCGCGTCCACGGGCGCACGCGCAGCGCCGGCCGCGCGCACCGTGCTCAACAGCGGGCCCACGCGCTGCTCGCGCACGAAGAAGCCACGCTGCGGCCGCGCCTCCACGAGGCCCTGGGCCAGCAGCCGGTCGTAGGCCGCCACCACGGTGGCCGCGCTCACGCCATGCTGCTGCGCGCACTGGCGTACCGAGGGCAGCCGCTGGCCGGCCGCCAGCAGGCGGTCGGCGATGCGCTCGGCAAAATGGGCGGCCAGCTGCTCGGTCAGCGACTGCGAGGCGGTGCGCATGAGCACCGTGGGCGGGTTCTTCATGTATCGGTCAAATGAACAGTACAGAGTCAGCACTGATTCCATCATCTGTACTGGAACTGTGCTGGTCAAGACTATAGAGTCTGTCTTCCCATGAATGCAAGCGAATTGAGCGCCCTGCTGCTGCTGGCCACCGCGATGAGTTTCACGCCGGGGCCCAACACCACGCTGTCCTCGGCCCTGGCCGCCAACCGCGGACTGCGCCATGCCATGCCCTTCATCTGGGCCGTGCCGGCCGGCTGGGGCGTGGTGCTGCTGCTCAGCACGGCCGGCGTGGGCACGCTGATCGCGGCCCAGCCCTGGCTGGCGCTGGCGGTCAAGCTCGTGGGCGTGAGCTACCTGCTGTGGCTGGCCGCCAAGCTGGCGCGCAGCGCGCGGCTCGGCGAGGCCGACGCGGCGCGGCTCAACGTGGGCTTCGTGCAGGGCGTGGCGCTGCAGTTCGTGAACATCAAGGCCTGGATGCTGGCGCTGGCCATCGTGGCCGGCTGGATCGCGGGGCGCGAGGACCTGCTGCTGCGCCTGGCCCAGGTGCTGCCGCTGATGCTGGCCTTCGCCTTCTTCAGCAACCTCAGCTACGCGCTGGTCGGTGCGCTGCTGCGGCGCTGGCTGGCCGAAGGCAGCCGCCTGCTGTGGTTCAACCGCGTCATGGCCGCCGTGCTGGTGCTGACCGCCGTCTGGATGCTGCAGGCCCAACCCCTATGACGCAACACGACGCAAGCCGCAACGAGAACCTGGGCCTGTGGCTGGGCGTGCTCGGCGTGGCCATGTTCGCGGTCACGCTGCCGATGACGCGCCTGGCCACCGGTACGGCCGCGGTCCCGCAGCTCTCGCCCTGGTTCGTGACGCTGGGCCGCGCGGCGCTGGCCGGCCTGCTGTCGGTGGTGTTCCTGCTGGCCACGCGCTCGCCGCGGCCCGCACGCCGGCATCTGCTGCCGCTGTCCATGGCCGTGCTCGGCAACGTGGTCGGCTACCCGCTGCTGCTGGCGTTCGCGCTGCGCGTGGTCACGGCCAGCCATGCGGCCGTGGTCACGGCGCTGCTGCCGCTGGTCACGGCGGCGGTCGCGGCCTGGGTCATGCACCAGCGCGCGGCCCTGGGTTTCTGGCTCTGCGCAGCGGCCGGCAGCGTGCTCGTGGTGGTGTTCTCGCTGCTGCGCGCGGCCCAGCATGGCGGCGCGGCGGGCGGCTGGGGCTTCGAATGGGCCGACCTGCTGCTGGTCGTGGCCGTGTTCGCGGCCTCGCTGGGCTATGTCTACGGCGCCAAGGTCACGCCCGAGCTCGGTGCCGAGCGCGTGATCTGCTGGGTCTGCGTGCTGGCACTGCCGGTCACCCTGCCGGCCACGCTGGTGCTCTGGCCCGACACGCCCGTGGCCGCCAGCGCCTGGGGCGGCTTCGTCTACGTGGGCCTGTTCTCCATGTGGATCGGCTTTTTCGCGTGGTACCGCGGCCTGGCCCTGGGCGGCGCGCTGCGCGTGAGCCAGACCCAGCTGCTGCAGCCCTTTCTCTCGATCCTGGCGGCCGTGCCGCTGCTCGGCGAATCGCTGGACACGGTGACGCTGGGTTTCGCGGCCGCCGTCGTCGTCACCGTCGTGCTGGGTAAAAATCTGGCACGCTCCCCCTCTTCTCCACAGACACCCCGGACCACAAGGAGCACATGATGTCCTGGACCCTGGCCGCACGCGCCGAAAAGATGAACCCCTCGGTGATCCGCGAGATCCTCAAGGTCACCGAGAAGCCCGGCATCATCAGCTTTGCCGGCGGACTGCCCTCGCCCAAGACCTTCCCGGTCGCCGAGTTCCGCGCCGCCTGCGAGAAGGTGCTGACCGAAGACGGCGCCGGCGCGCTGCAGTACGCCGCCAGCGAAGGCTACGGCCCGCTGCGCGAGATGGTGGCCGCCGGCCTGCCCTGGAAGGTCGCACCCTCGCAGGTGCTGATCACCACGGGCTCGCAGCAGGGCCTGGACCTGATCGCCAAGATCCTGCTCGACAAGGGCAGCCGCATGCTCGTGGAAACGCCCACCTACCTGGGCGCGCTGCAGGCCTTCACGCCCATGGAGCCGGTGGCCGTCTCGGTGGCCAGCGACGACGAGGGCGTGCGCGCCGACGACCTCGCGGCCCAGGCCGGCCAGGGCCTTGAGCGCGCCCGCTTCGCCTACCTGCTGCCCAACTTCCAGAACCCCACGGGCCGCACCATGAGCGAGGCGCGCCGCGCGGCCGTGGTGGCCGCCGCCGACCAGGCCGGCGTGCCGCTGCTCGAAGACAACCCCTATGGCGACCTGTGGTTCGAGCAGGCCCCCCCGGCCCCGCTGACCGCGCGCAACCCCGAGGGCTGCGTCTACCTGGGCTCCTTCTCCAAGGTGCTGGCACCGGGCCTGCGCCTGGGCTTCATGGTGGCGCCGCCCGCGCTGTACCCCAAGCTGCTGCAGGCCAAGCAGGCGGCCGACCTGCACAGCCCCAGCTTCAACCAGCGCATGGTGGCCCAGGTCATGCAGGACGGTTTCCTCGCGCGCCATGTGCCGACCATCCGCGCGCTGTACAAGAGCCAGCGCGACCACATGCTGGCCGCGCTCGAGCGCGAGATGCCCGAGGGCGTGAGCTGGACGCGCCCGGTCGGCGGCATGTTCCTGTGGCTGCGCCTGCCGGCCGGCCTGGACACCGTGCCGCTGCTGCCGCGCGCCGTGGAGCGCAACGTGGCCTTCGTGCCCGGCGCGGCCTTCTACGCCGACACGCCCGAGAGCAACACCATGCGCCTGTCCTTCGTGACGGCCAGCACGAGCCAGATCGACATCGGCATCGCGGCGCTGGCCCAGACCATCCGCGAGGCGATCGAGGCGCAGCGCACGGGACGGCCTGCCGCGCCGGTGCAGCTATGACGCTGCACATCTGGGGCCGCATGAGCTCCATCAACGTGCGCAAGGTGGTCTTCGCCGTGCAGGAGCTCGGCCTGTCGGCCCAGCGCACCGACGCGGGCGGGCATTTCGGCCTCGTGACCGAGCCCGAGTACCGCGGCAAGAATCCCAACGGCATGGTGCCGCTGCTCGAGGATGGCGAGACCCGGCTGTGGGAGTCCAACGTGATCGTGCGCTACCTCTGCGCACGACACGCCATGGGCCAGCTGTATCCCGAGCCGCTGGCGGCCCGCTTCACGGCCGAGATGTGGATGGACTGGCAGCAGACCACGCTGAACCCGGCCGGCCGCGCGGCCTTCGTGCAGCTGATCCGCACACCGGCCGAACAGCGCAACGACGCGCTGATCGCGCAATCGGTGGCCGAGACCGAGCCGCTGCTGGACCTGCTGGACGCCGAACTCGCGCGCCGCCCCTACCTGGCCGGCGACAGCTTCACGATGGCCGACATCCCCGTGGCCTGCGAGATCCACCGCTGGCTGGGCCTGCCGCTGGCGTACGCGCCGCGCCCCCACCTGGACCGCTGGTACCAGGCCGTGGCGGCCCGGCCGGGCGCCGTCGGCGTGCTCGACCTCGTACTCAGTTGACCCCCTTCGCCCTGCGCCGCGCGCAGGGCACAGCCTGCGACGGACCACCGCCATGAGGAACAGACCCTTCCGCCAAGTCGACGTTTTCACCGACCAGCCCTACCTCGGCAATCCGCTGGCCGTGGTGCTGGACGGCCAGGACCTGCACGACGACCAGATGCAGCGCTTCGCGCAGTGGACCAATCTGTCGGAGACCACCTTCGTGCTGCCGCCCACCGAGGCCGGCGCCGACTACCGGCTGCGCATCTTCACGCCCGGCGGCGAGCTGCCGTTCGCAGGCCACCCCACGCTGGGCAGCTGCCATGCCTGGCTGGCCGCCGGCGGCCGGCCCAAGAACGGCGAGACCGTCGTGCAACAGTGTGCGGCAGGCCTGGTGCGCATCCGGCGCGAGGGCGAGCGCCTGGCCTTCGCAGCGCCCGCGCTCAAACGCAGCGCGCCGCGGCCGTCCGAGCTGGCCCAGGTCGCGGCCGCGCTGGGCCTGAAGGCCGCGCAGAACGTGAGCAGCCAGGTGCTGGACAACGGCCCGGTCTGGTTCGCGCTGCTGCTGGACGACGACGCGACCGTGCTGCGCCTGCAGCCCGACCAGGCCGCGCTCAAGGCGCTGGGCCACAAGGTCGGCGTGGCCGCGCTGAGCGGCGCGGCGGCCACGCCGCTGATCGCACGCGCCAACCGCGAGGCGCGGGCCTTCGGCGCGCGCGGCGCCGACGCCTCGGCCGCACAGGACGCGCCGGCGCTGGTCGTGCGCGCCTTCGCCGCACCGGTGGGCGTGCCCGAAGACCCCGTCACGGGCAGCCTGAACGCCAGCCTGGCGCAGTGGCTGCTGGCCGACGCCCACCTGTCCGCGCCCTACGTGGCCAGCCAGGGCGCCTGCCTGGGGCGCGACGGGCTCGTGTACATCACGCGCGACGACCAAGGCCAGGTCTGGGTCGGCGGGCATTCGGTGGTCTGCGTGCAAGGCGAGGTGCAACTGTGAGCGTGTCCTGGAACGAACTGGGCTGGTTCGCGCTCGCCACGCTGGCCATGGCGCTGACGCCGGGGCCCAACATGCTGTACTGCGTCTCGCGCACGCTGAGCCAGGGGCGCGCGGCCGGCATGGTCTCGCTGGCCGGCGTGCAGCTGGGCTTCGTCGTGCACCTGCTCGCGGCCGCCTTCGGCCTGACCGCGCTGCTGATGGCCGTGCCGTTCGCGTTCGGCGCGATCAAGGCCGTGGGCGCGGCCTACCTGCTGTGGCTGGCCTGGCAGGCCGTCAAGCCCGGCGGCAGCGGCCCGTTCCAGGCCAGGGCCCTGCCCGCGCACTCCACGGCCACCTTGCTGCGCATGGGCTTTCTGACCAATGCGCTCAACCCCAAGGTCGCGCTGTTCACGCTGTCGTTCTTTCCGCAGTTCATCCACCCCGAGCGCGGCAGCGTGCTGCTGCAGACCTTGCAGCTGGGCGCCGTGCAGATGGCCGCCAGCTTCACGGTCAACGCGCTCATGATCCTGGGCGCCGCCAGCATCACGGGTCTGCTGTCGCGCAGCCAGGCCTGGATGCGCGCGCAGCGCTACGTCATGGGCTCGGTGCTGGCCTTCCTGGCGCTGCGCGTGGCGCTGATCGAGCGCAAGTAGGCCGCAGCTCCCGCCCCGGCCGCAGCACCCGGGGCCCGTGCGCGCCGAAGCCGAGCGCCCGCTGCAGACTTTCGCAGGCGGCGAGACAATGGCGGCCCGGCCGCGCCCTCCCTGGCGCCTCCCGGTCCCAGCCGCCCTGCATGCCGCCCTCTCCCCCCACGCCTGCCCAGACTGCCACGCCCGCCCCGGCCGCAGCCGACTTTTCCTTCCGCCGCATCGCCATCCCGGCCTTCGGGCCCTCGCTGTTCTTCGGGCTCGGCGAAGGGGCGATCCTGCCCATCATCCCGCTCATGGCCCGCGAGCTGGGCGCGTCCGTGTCCATGGCCGCGCTGGTCGTCGCACTGGTCAGCCTGGGCTCGCTGCTCAACAACATCCCGGCCTCGCTGATCACCATGCGCTGGGGCGAGCGCTGGGCCATCGTCGCCGCGGGCCTGTGGAGCGGCCTGGGCATGGCCTTGTGCGTGTGGACCTCGCACCTGGGGCTGTTCGCGACAGGCTGTCTCATGGTGGGCATGTCGCAGGCCGTCTACAACCTGGCGCGCCAGAGCTACATGACGGAAGCCGTGCCGATCGCCTACCGCGCACGGGCACTGTCCACGCTGGGCGGCGTGATGCGCATCGGCATGTTCATCGGCCCCTTCCTGGGCGCAGCGGCCGTGCATGCCTTCGGCCTGTCGGCGGCCTTCGGCGTCGGCATCGCGGGCGTGCTGTGCGCCGCGGCCATCGGCGCGCGCGTGCCGGACCTGGAGCCGCCGCCGCTGCCGCCGGGCCAGCAGCCGCCCGCCTCCACGACCATTTTGTCCACGCTGCGGGACCACCGCCGCGTGTTTCTGACGCTGGGTTTCGGCGTCATGCTCGTGAGCGCCGTGCGGGCTTCGCGCCAGGTGGTCATTCCGCTGTGGGCCGAGCACCTGGCACTGGCACCGGCCGTGGCCTCGCTGGTCTACGGCCTGGCCGGCGGCATCGACATGCTGGTCTTCTACCCGGCCGGCAAGCTCATGGACCACAAGGGCCGGCGCTGGGTCGCCGTGCCCTCGATGCTCATCATGGGCACGGCCCTGCTGCTGATGCCGCTGAGCTCGGGCTTCAACACGCTGCTGCTGGCCGCGCTGGCCATCGGCTTTGGCAACGGCATCGGCTCGGGCATGATCATGACGCTGGGCGCCGACCACTCGCCGCGGCACGGGCGGCCGCACTTCCTCGGGGTGTGGCGCCTGATGTCCGACATCGGCGCCTCCTGCGGACCGGTCCTGCTGTCCTTGCTGGCGGGCAGCCTGTCGCTGGCCGCGGGCATCGCCGCGACCGGGCTCATCGCGTTCGCCGCGGCGGGCGCGCTGGCGCACTGGATCCCGGCACGCCCCGGCGCGAACGACGCCAGGTAGGCACGCAGGCCTCGCTCAGAGTGTGAGAGGCAATTGATGGGGCTCACGACGCGGTGCCCAATGGCGTTGGGCAAGGCGCGTCGCGCAGCCCATAGCGAGATATGGGCAAGCGGCGCAACGCCGCCCGGCGTCTTGGGGTGCCGTGGCCCGCAGGGCAAGACCCCGAACGCCCCGTTTGGGACAGGGAACAGCGGCTGACGGGGTCTTGCGTGAGTTCAGGCGATTGCCTCTCACGCTCTCAGTCCAGCAGCTGGACGATGGGCCAGCCCCGCTGCAGCGCCAGCGCCTGCAGCTGCGGGCTCGGGTTCACGGCGACCGGGCGGTTCACGCATTCCATCAGCGGAATGTCGTTGACCGAGTCGCCGTAGAAGCTCACCTCGTCGAACGCCTCCAGCTGCGTGCGGCGCTGGGCCAGCCATTCATGGACGCGGTCGATCTTGCCGGCATGGAAGGACGGAATGCCATCGATGCGGCCGGTCACGCCGCCCGCCGCGTCGCGCTCCAGGCGCACGGCCAGCACATGGGCGATGCCGAGTTCGGCGGCGATGGGCTCGGCCAGGAACTCGTTGGTGCCGGTCACGAGCGCGACGAGGTCGCCCGCGTCGACATGGCGCCGCACCAGCGCCCTGGCCGCCGCGGGAATCGCGGGCCGGATGATGTCGCGCACGAACGCGGCGCGGACGGCCTGGACCTCCTCCATGGGGCGCCCGCGCCAGGCCGCGGTCGAGAAATCGATGTAGCGGTGCAGGTCGAGTTCGCCACGGTGGTGGTCGTCCAGGAAGGCCGCGTTGCGGCGCGTCCAGTCGCCGCCGTCACACCAGCCCAGGCCCACGAGGTAGCTGCCGAAGGCCTGGTTCGTGTCCACCGACAGCAGCGTGCCATCGAGGTCGAACAGGGCGAGCTGGGCGGGGGCCGCGGCCTCGGGGGCGGCGGCGCGTGCACTGACGGTGGACTGCATGCGCGCATTGTCCCATCGGCCTGCGGGCCGGCCGGCCGTAGGCGCCCGCGTCACGGCCGGGACGTTGCGCCCCGGGCCGCTGCCGTACAGTGCCGCCCATGGGAACCCTCTACCTCGTGCGCCATGGCCAGGCCTCGTTCGGCGCCGACGACTACGACCAGCTCAGCGAGCAAGGCCAGCGCCAGAGCGTGCGGCTGGGCGAGTACTTCGCGTTCAAGGGCATCACGTTCGAGGCCACGCTGACCGGCACGCTGCGCCGCCATGCGCAGACCTTCGCCGGGATCCAGGCCGGCATGGAGGCCGCCGGCCAGCCGCCACTGCCCGAGCCCTCGGCCTGGCCCGGCCTCAACGAGTACGACAGCCATGCCGTGATCGCCACCGTGCACCCCGAGCCGCTGCCCAAGCCCACGACGCCCGAGCTGTACAAGCACCATTTCCGCGTGCTGCGCCAGGGCCTGTCGCGCTGGATGGCCGGCGAGGTCCAGCCCGTGGGCATGCCCAGCTACGCGGATTTCAGCGCCGGCATCGCCGCCGTGCTGGCGCATGTGCGCACGCGCCACACCGGCAACGTGCTGCTGGTCTCCAGCGGCGGGCCGATCTCCACGGCCGTGGGCCAGGTGCTGGGCACGGCGCCCGACACCACGATCGACCTCAACATGCGCATCCGCAACAGCGCGGTCGCCGAGTTCGTCTACACGCCGAGCCGGCATGTGCTGCTGACCTACAACACGCTGCCCCACCTGGACCATCCGGACCACGCGGGCTGGGTCACGTTCGCGTAGACGCGCAGACGCCTGGGGGCGTGGCCGCTGCGCACGGCAGCAGCCGCGGGATTCACTCGGGCACGATGCCGGCGTCCGCCACCGCCTTGGCCCATTTCCGGGTCTCGGCCTGCACGAACTTCGCGGCCCAGGCGGGCGACTGCGCGTTGGGCTGCAGGCCCACGAACTCCAGCTTGGCGCGCGACGCGGGCGTGCGCACGGCCGCATTGAAGGCGGCGTTGAGCCGCTCCACGATGGGGGCCGGTGTGCCGCGCGGCGCGAACGCGCCGAACCAGGCGACGATCTCGAAGCCCTCCTGGCCCAGCGCCTCGCCCACCGTGGGTAGTTCGGGCAGCATCTCGGTGCGCTGCTTGCTGGTCACGGCCAGCGCGCGCAGCTTGCCCGACTTCACGTGCGCCACCGTGATGCCGACATCGCCCGTGAACACCTCGATCTGCCCGCTGATCGTCTCCACCACGGCGGCCTGGCCGCTCTTGTAGGGCACGTAGGTCATCTTCATGCCCGCCACCGTGCTCAGCATCTCGCTGGCGATGCGCTGCGAGGAGCTGGCCGCGCCGTAGTTGAGCTGGCCCGGGTTCGCCTTCGCATAGTCCACCATCTCCGCCAGGGTCTTGAAGGGCAGCGCGGGGTTGACCACGACGATGGACGGCAGGCCGCCCAGGTAGGCCACCGGAACGAAGTCGTTCTCCTGGTCGTAGGGCAGTTTCTTGAACAGGCTCATGTTGGCCGCGTTCGTGCTGTTGGTGCCGAACAGCAGCGTGTAGCCGTCGCCCTTGGCCCGCGCGACGGTCTGCGCGGCGATCATGCCGTTGGCCCCGACGCGGTTCTCGACGACCACGGGCTGGCCCAGCACGCGGGCCACTTCCACGCCATAGGCCCGCGCGATGACGTCGGTCACGCTGCCCGCGGCGAACGGCACGATCAGCTGGATCGGTTTGTCGGGAAAGCCCTGTGCTTGTGCAGGTGCGATGAACGCCAAGGCGGTGCAGGCCGCTGCCGCCATCGCTTTGAGGAATGCTGGGGTCATGGTGTCTCCGTGCTTGCCGACGCGGTCCGCGCGGCCCAGCGCATTATTCGAAGCGCGCGCCCGCCCCGCAGCGCCGCTTTGATTCCTGTACGGAATCGATGGCCGCGCTGCGCTACGCCGCGTTGAACGAGGCCTTGAGCTCGGCGCGCACCTCGTCCAGCAGCGGGGACAGGTAGGCCGCGCGCCGGAACAGCAGGCGCAGGTCGTTGGTCAGCGGGATCTCGGAAAACGGCAGCACCTGCAGGCCCAGCCCCAGGCGCGAGGACATCATGAGGTCCGTGAAGGCCGCCACCATGTCGGTCTGGCGCAGCAGCTCCGCGAACCAGGCCGACGAGGTGTCGGCCTGCACGGCCGCACGCGGCGGCGGCAGGCCCGCGTCGACGAAGAACTGGTCGATCGCGGTGCGCATGCCGATGTCCTGCGGCGGCAGCAGCCAGTCGGCCCGGGCCAGCGCCGCGAGGTTCGGGGGCTGCTGCGCGAGCGGGTGGCCGAGCCGGCCCACGATGTGGTAGCGCAGCTGGCCCAGCGGCTCGGCCTGCAGCGCGTCGGGCATGCGGCCGGACACGAAGGCCAGCGCGAAGTCCAGCCGCCCGGCCTGCACGGAGGCCGTCAGGCGCGCGGAGGTCTGCAGCTCCACATGGCATTGCACCTGCGGACGGCGGCGGCGCAGGCGCGCCAGCAGCGGGATCAGCGTGGGCTCGAGCAGCGCCGGGATCGTGCCCAGCCGCACGACACCGCTCTCGGCCGACCGCATCGACGCCATCTCGGCCTGCAGGTCCGCCACGCCGAGTTCCAGGCGCTGGCTGCGCTCGAGCAGCACCTCCCCGGCGGGCGTGAGTTCGATCCCGCGGCGCGAGCGGTTCAGGATGCGCAGGCCGAAGGCGGCCTCCAGCCGCTGCACGGCCTTGGTGATCGCCGATTGCGTCAGGCCCGTGGCCTGCGCCGCGCCATGCAGCGAGCCCTGCCGCGCGACGACCGTGAACACGCGCAAATCCTCGAAGCGCATGCTCATCGGCACCGCGGCGCAGGCCGTGCCCGTGATTCTGCGCAGGAATCAAAACAGCACCGGCCGCCAGGCGACGCCTGCCCAGAATGGGCTTCTTCAAAGCGGAAAGACATCTTCATGATTCAGTATGCGTTGCGCGGCTGCAAAGCCCTGGTGACCGGCGCCGCCTCGGGCATCGGCCTGGCCGTCGTCGTGCGGCTGGCGCAGGCCGGCGCCCGGGTCGCGCTCAACCACCTGCCCGACGACCCCCGCGGCCCCGCCGAAGTCGCGCGCCTGCGTGCGCAGGGCCTGGACGTGGTCGGCGCGCCGGGCGACATCGCCCAGGCCGGCCAGGCCGAGGCGATGGTAGTCCAAGCCATCGAGGCCCTGGGCGGGCTCTCGCTGCTCGTGAACAACGCCGGCACGCCGGGCGTCACGCAGGTCGTGCCGGCACCGCAGCTGGACCGCGTGACCGAGGAGGTCTGGGAACGCGTGCTGCAGACCAATCTGCTGGGGCTGTACCGCTGCGCCAAGGCCGCGGCGCCCGCGCTGCAGCGCGCCGGCGGCGCCATGGTCAACACCGCCTCCATCGCGGGCATCGACACCACGGGCAGCAGCATGGCCTACGGCGCCTCCAAGGCGGGCGTCATCAGCCTCACGAAGAACCTCGCGCGCGCACTGGCGCCGCAGGTGCGCGTGAACAGCGTGGCACCGGGCTTCGTGACCAGCCCCTGGGAGCTCCAGGCGCTGGCGTCGCGCATGGCGGACACGGCGGACTGCGCGCTGCTCAAGAAGGTCTGCGCGCCCGAGGACGTGGCGGAGGTCATCGTCTTCCTGGGCGTGGGTGCGTCCATGGTGACGGGCCAGACCCTGGTGGTCGACGGCGGCTTCACGCTCGCCGACCCGCGGCACTTCAAGAAGTGAGTCCGGCCATGGACGCACAAGCCCCGCCGGCCGCCTCGGCGCCGCCGCTGTTCCGCATGCCCGCGCATTTCGGCCCCACGCCGGGGCCGCGCCAGGGCCCCGATGGCAGCGCCTTCGACTGGACCCACCAGCCCCGGCGCACCTTGGCCGTCGCGCGCTTCCTCTCGGAGGAACGCGCACTGCAGCGCCTGCTGCCGCCCGGCTTCGTGCTGGAAGGCGAGCCCGTCGTGACGGTCGAGGTCCAGTACTGGACCGCGCTGGCCTGGCTGGCCGGCCGCGGCTACAACACGCTGGGCGTGAAGCTGCCCGTGCGCTACCAGGGCCGGCGCGAGACACGCGTGGGGCAGTTCCTCGCGGTGCTCTGGGAAAACATGCCCGACGCCATCGTCAGCGGGCGCGAAGAGCTGGGCTACAACAAGCTCTACGCCGAGATCCCCGCCCCGCGCGAGCTCGACGGCGTGCAGCAGCACGGCGCAAGCTGGTTCGGCCATCCCTTCGTGGAACTGGAACTGTCCGGCCTGGCCGAGGCGCCGCTGGACGCGGCGCCGCGCGTGCCCGGCGACGGCATCCTGCACCACAAGTACGTGCCGCGGACCGGCTGCCCCGGCGAAGCGGACGCGGACTATGTGACGCTGACCCCCGCCACGGGCGGCAAGACGCGCTTCCTGCGTTGCCAGAGCGCCGACGCGCAGGTCCGCTTCCTGCCCGCGACCTGGGCGCAGCTGCCCACGCTGCACCACATCGTCAATGCGCTGGCCGCGCTGCCGGTCCTCGCACCGCGCGGCGGCTTCCTGGGCCATTCCGTGGGTGCCAAGGACCTCTCCGACCAGCGCATCGTCGGCTGAGACCACCCTCCCCCCCGCACGCGTGGTATCCGGGCCACGCGGGCCGGGCCGCGCGCATCCGGGAATGCCCTGGCGGCCCGCACAAAGAGGGCCACAGCCGCTTGCGGCCCCCGCGTGGCCCCCGGATACTGGGCCGATGCCCAGCCCTCTCCTGCCCTGCGCCGGCGTGCGCATCGCCGATTCCGGGGCCCGTGCGGCCCTGACCGACCTGCTGCAACGGCACGGGCTGGCCCAGGCCGCACAGCTGCAGCCGGACGCGGACGGACCGGGCCTGGTGCTCGCGCTGGATCCCGCGCACGCCGCGCGCTGGACGCCGGGGCACGACACGCTGGACCTCGCGCACACGCTGGGCCTGGACACCCGGCGCGACGAGGACCTCGACCGCGAGATCCTGGTCGCCATGCTGGCCGCACCGGTGGCGCTGGCCTTCGACAGTGCCGAGGAGCTGCTGTCGTCGCTGCACGTGCGCCGCCACATCGCGCGCGCGGCGGCCCGCACCGAGCTCAATTTCGACACCGAGATGACCGAGCGCCCGGCCGAGGACTGGGTCTACGACGAGGCGCACGGCTTCCTGCTGCGCCCGGGCCGCGACCTCATCGACGCGCTGGTGCGCGCCACGCAGCCCGAGCCGGCCGGCGAACGCTATGCCTTCAGCTGCTACCGCGCCAGCGAGTACGTGATCCTGCTGGGCATCGCGCAGGAGCTGCGCACGGTCAACCCGGCGCTGCTGGAACGTCTGACGCAGCAATGCCGGCACGACGCGATCCGCTCGGCGCGCTTCCACGACTGCTTCCTCGTGGAGCTGGGCTCCATGCAGGCACCGCTGCCGCCGCTGTACCTCGTGCCCGGCGACCGCCTGTGGTTCCGCAACCCCGAGCCGGTGTCGGCCGACATCACGGGCTACGAGGGCTCCTGGGTCATCTACCTGGGCGGCGGCCTGTTCAGCAACTTCTGGCAGCGCGACCGGCCCTACACGCTGCGGGCCAAAGCGCTGGAGATCTACCACTGGCGCGATGGCGTGGTCGGCCCGGCCGATGCACCGCAGGTGGACGAGGCGATCGTGGCCCGCCATGTGGCGGCCACCTTAGAGGACCCGGCCGCGTGCGAGCGCATCCTC
>DATKFT010000883.1:0-4734 GCA_035544335.1 Pseudorhodoferax sp. | reverse complement strand
CGCCAGGGCCTGCACGTCCGACCAGGTCACCGCCCGATAGGCCTTGGCACGCTGGGCCACGGCGGGCGCATCCGTCACGGGTGAAAGCTCCAATGCGAAAGAGGCCGCGGCGCCGTCCACGCGCGCGCTGACATGCACCTGGGCCTGCATGGCGCATGCGTCCGTCAATGCCATCAGGCACGCCGGCAGCATGGTGCGCAGGGCCTGCCGCGACACCAGGGCGTCCTGGCCTTCGGTGGCATTCACGACGGTGAAGCCGCGGAACGAAAGCTCCGTGGCCAACAGGTGCAAGCATTCCTCGACGCCCTTGCCCAAGGCCACCCGCTCGCCTTCGTGGGGAGCCAACCAGCCCATCAAGGCCACACTCTCGCTGCTCGCGGAGCGCGCCATGGCGCTCATTTCGCTGCAATTGCGACGCAGCGCCTCGAGCTGCGGCGCTGCGGCCTGCGCACGCCGCTCCAGCAGCGAGGCCATCATGCTCACCGGCTGCAATGCGCCGGCGATCTGGTGCCGCAGCGCCGAGCCCATGCGGCGCACCACGGCGTAGCGTGCGGCCTCTTGAGCGATGCTGGATGCGGCCTCTTGCGCTGGTGGTGTCTCGGACGACGCCGCTTCAACGGCGTGCAGCATGACTGACGACATAAACAACACTCCCCGTGTATCCAATGCGCAACGGTAGCGTGCGGATTGCTGCGCCGGGGGTCGGGATCCGGAACGAAAGCGTGTAGGCCGATGCCGACAACTTTTGTAACAACTGGCGATCAGCGCGTGGCGAGCCGGCGCCACACGACGGCCAGAGCCACCAAGCCAAGCACCACGAAGCACAGGAACGACCAGTTCGCGATGGAGCCCCCGAGGAAGGTCCAGTCGATCGCAGAGCAGTCACCGCCACCGGCAAAGATCATGGGTACCGCACGCTTGAGCGGAAAGGTCTCGATCATTCCGTAGAAGTCGCGGCCGCAGGACGCGACCTCGGGCGGATACCACTGCAGCCAGGTCTGCCGGGCCGCCACGAAGGCGCCGAAACCGGCCACCAGCAAGACCAGCACACCACCCGTCACCTGGGCCCCACGCGAGCGAAACAGCGCCGTGAGTCCCGCCACCACCGCCACCAGCATCAGCGCGTAGCGCTGCACGATGCACATGGGACAAGGCTCCAGTCCCAATCCATGCTGCAGATACAGGCCAAAGCCCAACAACGCCACACAGGCGAGACTGATCAGGGCCAGCACGGTACGCGGTGACTGGTCCAACATTCGCAGCAACATTCTCACCCTTTCCAGCGGTGCTTCTTGTGACGGGCCGTCCGGCGGACGGCAACCCGTTATTGTGGGCGATAGAGCCAGTTGCTGCGCTTTGGTTCCCAGGCCGCCATCAATAGCCGCGGCGCCAGCGACCTCCATTCCCATACCACCCCGGACCGCCATACCACCCGGGCCCCCCATAGCCCGGGCGCACGACCACGACAGGTGGAGCGGGCGCGACCACCACCGGTCGGCCATGGCCGTAGTAGCCCGGCCCGACCGGAGCGACCACGCAGCCGCTGAGGCCCGCACAGGCCAGCGCGGCGATTGAGAACAGACGCTTCATACATACCTCCGACGACGCGATGCGTCGATGCCCCTATTCAACGCTTCGCGGTGCTCGGCGACGACTGCGCCCGCATGAAGTTCTGTAAAGAGGCGTAGCGCGGTGCAGCCAGCAATCATGACGGACAACATCTATTTCTTCTTTTCGATTTATGATGACTGTCATTTATTCAAAGACGGAGCGCCGCCATGCCACGCGTGTCCCAGCAACAGACCGACCAGCACCGCATCGCGATCGAGAAAGCCTCCTCTCGGCTGTTCCGAGAGAAAGGGCTGCATGGGGTCAGCGTCGCGGAGGTCATGGCCGCGGCCGGCCTCACGCACGGCGGCTTCTACGGCCACTTCTCGTCCAAGGAAGGGCTGGCGGCCGTGGCCTGCGCCAAGGCCTTCGAAGGCGCAGGCACGCGCTGGGACCAGCGTTTCGCCGAACTGCCCGAGCGCAGCCAGCGCCGCCAGGCCTATGTCGAGGGCTACCTGGCCACAGCCACCCGCGACCGCCCCGGCAGCAGCTGCACCGCGGCCGCACTTGCCGGCGACGTGGC
Organism: Pseudorhodoferax sp.; assembly: GCA_035544335.1. Lineage (GTDB taxonomy): Bacteria > Pseudomonadota > Gammaproteobacteria > Burkholderiales > Burkholderiaceae_C > Pseudorhodoferax. The sequence goes on along the minus strand of DATKFT010000883.1, from coordinate 2,603 downwards.
GCGCACGCCATCGGGCTCCCCCGTGCGCGCCGCCTACCTGGACGGGGTGAAGGCCATGGCCGCACGCCTGAGCAGCCTGCAGCCCGATGCGGGATCGCCGGCCGCCGACCGGCGCGCGCTGGCCGATGTGGCCACGCTCGTCGGCGCCCTGCTGCTGTCGCGCGCCACCAAGGGCGATCCGATGTCCGAGGCCTTGCTGGACAGTGCCCGCGAACGCCTGCTGCAAGAAGGTCCCCCAGCATGAGTGCCATCCCCGACAGCGTCGCCATGAAGGCATCCACCGCGGCGCGCGCGCGCTCCGACCGGCTGCTGCGCGGCCCCGTGCTGGCCACCTTGCTGCTGCTGGCCTTGCCCAACCTGGCCGTGATGCTCGCGCAGGCCGCCGCCAACTTCCTGGAAAGCTACTTCGTCGGCCTGCTGGGGGTGGACGCGCTGGCCGGTGCCGCACTCGTGTTCCCGCTCATCATGCTCATGCAGACCATGTCGGCCGGTGGCATGGGCGGCGGCATCTCCTCGGCGATCGCGCGTGCGATCGGCGCGGGCGACACGCAGAAGGCCCAGGCGCTCGCGCTGCATGCGCTGGTCATCGCGCTCGCGTTCGGCCTGGCCTGCATGCTGGGGGGGCTGATCGGCGGTCCCCTGCTGTACCGCGCCATGGGGGCCACGCCGGCCGTGCAGCAGGCCGCCGTGGCCTATTCCAACGCGATCTTCGCGGGCGCCGTGTTCCTGTGGCTGGCCAACGGCATGGCCAGCGTGCTGCGCGGCTGCGGCAACATGGCCTTGCCGGCCATGGTGCTGTCGGGTGGCGTGCTGCTCTTGCTCGTGGTCTCGCCGCTGTTGATCTTCGGCTGGGGGCCGGTGCCCGCTTTGGGCATCACGGGTGCGGGACTGGCCCTCTCCGTCTACTACATCGTGGCCGCGGCCGTGATGCTGGTGGCTGTGCTGCGCGGCAACGGCGGCGTGCAGCTGCGCCTGCAGCACAGCCTGCGCTGGCCGCTGTTCCGCGACATCCTGGGCGTGGGCGCGCCGGCCATCGTCAACAACGTCACGCTGAACCTCTCGGTGCTGACGGCCACCGCGCTGGTCAGCCCGCTGGGCAGCCAGGCGCTGGCCGGTTTCGGCCTGGGCATCCGGCTGGAGTACCTGCAGATCCCCATCGTGTTTGGCTTCGGCGCGGCCATGGTGGCCATGGTGGGCATGAACACGGGCGCGGGCCAGCTGGTGCGCGCGCGCCGCGTGGCCTGGACGGGCGCGCTGCTGGCCGCGGGCGTCACTTCGCTCGTGGGGCTGGCCGCGGCGCTGTTCCCTGCCGCCTGGCTGGGCCTGTTCACGCAGGACCTGGATGCCATCCGCGTCGGCACGCAGTACCTGCGCACCGTGGGGCCGGCCTATGGGCTGTTCGGCCTGGGCCTGTCGCTGTACTTCGCCTCGCAGGGCGCGCGGCGCATGGGCTGGAGCATCGTGGCCGGCGCGGCGCGCCTGCTCGTGGTCTACCTGGCTGGCCACCTGGTACTGCGGATGGGGGGCGGCCTGCCCGAGCTGCTCGTCATCATGGTCGCAGGCCTGGCGCTCTACGCGCTGCTCAATGCCTGGCCCTGGTTCGCGCGGCCACAGGACCGGCCGCGCGCCTGATCCCGCCGCAGACCCCTCAGGCCGCGGCGTGCGAGCGCACCCAGGCCAGGTACTTGTCCACCCAGCCCTGCAGGAACGCGCGGCTGGCCTCGCCAAGGCTGCCATCGGCCTCGAACAGCCCGTCCTTGGCCTGCACAAAGGCCTCGGGCTGGCCCAGTGTGGGCACGTCCAGGTAGGCCAGCACATTGCGCAGATGCTGCTGCGCCAGCGCCGTGCCGATGGCACCGACCGACACGCCGATCACGCCCGCAGGCTTGCCCGGAAACACGCTCTTGCCGTAGGGGCGCGAAGCATGGTCGATTGCGTTCTTGAGCACGCCCGGGATGGAGCGGTTGTACTCGGGCGTCACGAACAGCAGGCCTTGCGCCGCCTGGATCTGCGCCTTCAGGCGCAGCACGGCTTCGGCCTGTTGGCCGTCGTCGTCCTGGTTGTACAGCGGCAGGTCATCGATGCGCAGCTGCTCGAACGTGAAGTCGGCGGGCGCCAGCTTGGCCAGCGCGCCTGCCAGCTTGCGGTTGAGCGAATCCTTGCGCAGGCTGCCGACCAGCACGGCGATCTTGATCTGGGCCATGGAGCTGTCCTTTCAGGAGATGAAGAGAACGCGCACCTTAGGCCCAAACTCAAAAACCTGCCAGCACTGCGCCCTTGAACTCGGTCTGGATGAAGTTGCGCACCTCGTCGGAGTGGTAGGCCTTCGTCAGCTTGGCGACCCAGGGCTTGTCCTTGTCCGCCTCGCGCACCACGAGCACGTTCACGTAGGGCGACTTGGCGCTTTCCTGCGCGATCGCGTCCTTGGCCGGGTTCAGGCCGGCCGACAGCGCGAAGTTGGTGTTGACGGCCGCGGCGTCCAGGTCGTCCAGCGAACGCGCGAGCTGCGCGGCCTCCAGTTCGACGAAACGCAGCTTCTTGGGGTTCTCCACCACGTCCAGCGGCGTCGCCTTCAGGCCCGCGGAGGGCTTGAGCTTGATGAG
>DATKFT010000882.1:0-9428 GCA_035544335.1 Pseudorhodoferax sp. | reverse complement strand
GGCTGGGACGACGACGCGGCAGACCGCGGCGGACTCGGCGGCAACTGGGACGTTTGAGCGCGCCGGCGCGCTCAGTACAGCGTCTCGACGCCCGCGTTGAAGCGGTAGCCCGCGCCGCGTTCGGTCAGGATCAGCTGCGGCGTGAAGGGGTCGGCCTCGATCTTGCGGCGCAGCCGCAGCACCTGCACGTCCACCGTGCGGTCGTAGACCTCGGCGTTGTGCAGCCGCGAGAGCTGCAGCAGCTGGTCGCGGCTCAGCACGCGCTGCGGTGCGCTGCAGAACGCGGCCAGCAGGCTGAACTCGTTGTTGCTGAGGTCCAGCTTGCGGCCGTCCGGGCCGCTGAGCTTGCGCGTGCGCAGGTTGAATTCCCAGCCCGCGAAGCGGTAGGCGCGGCGCTTGTCGTCGCGGCCGGTCAGGCTGGCCTGCACGTGGTAGCGGCGCAGCACGGCACGGATGCGGGCCAGCAGCTCGCGCGGGCTGAAGGGCTTGGTCACGTAGTCGTCGGCGCCCAGCTCCAAGCCCATGACGCGGTCGGCCTCCTCGGCCTTGCCGGTCAAGAGCACGATGGGCACGCCGGCGCGCTCGCGCAGCGCACGGGCCAGCAGCATGCCGTCCTCGCCGGGCAGCTTCAAGTCCAGCAGCACGAGGTCGATGGCTTCGCGGTCCAGCACCTCGAGCATGGCCGCGCCGCTCTCGACCGCCGAGACGCGCAACTCATTGGCCTGCAGATACTCCAGCAGCAGCGCGCGGATGGCCGGATCGTCGTCCACCACCAGGATGTGGCCTGCGGGCGCGGCTTGCGGGGGCGTGGCGGACATACTTGGGACTTTCTGGCTGGCTGACTCCATGGACGATTCCACTATAGCGGCCCCACCGCGCAGGTCCGATGCCCGCTTGCGCGGCGTGGCTGCCGTGCTGCTGGTCGAACTGCTGATCCTGGCGGCCGTGGCCTACGGGCTCTGGGTGCTGCGCGAGCAGTCGCTCAAGGGCGAGCTGCGGCGCCTGGGCTCGCTGGCCGCCGCCATGGCCACGCAGGCCGATGCCGCGCTCAACGTCGCCGACGCCACGCTGCGGGCCACGGGCACGGAGCTGGCCGAAGGGCTGCTGCAGCCCGGCACGCCGGCCGCGCAGGCGCTGCTGCGCGCGCGCATGGCGGCGCTGCCGCAGTTCCGCGCGCTCGTGGTCGCCGACGCGTCGGGCCGCCTGATCGCCAGTTCCGAGCAGGGGCCGCTGTCCGATGCGGTGCTGGCCGAGCGCGACTTCTTCCGTGCGGCCCGCCAGAGCCAGGCACCCGGCCTGTACGTGGGCAGCCCGTTCCGTGGGCGGCGCGACGGGCGCGCGCTGGTGGGCGTGTCCATGGGCCTGCACGCCAGCGACGGCAGCTTCCAGGGCGTGGTGGCGCTGCTGGCCGATCCCGAATTCCTGGACGGCGATTTCCGCCGCATCGCGCCGGCGGCCGACACCAGCCTGGCGATCTACCGCGGCGACCACACGCTGGTCTCCGACGGTCCCGGCGACGGTGGCCAGCTGCTGCCCGTCGATGTGAGCGATGCACTGTGGGCGCAGCCCGCGCCGCGGCGCGTGCGCCTGGCCGATGGCCACGAGCGGCTCGTGGCGGCCCAGCCATTGCACCGGCTCGCGCTGATGGTGGTGGTCACGCGTGACGTGCAGCCCGCGCTGGCCGACTGGACCGAGCAGGCCTGGCTCGTCGTGGCCTTCGCGGCGTCGGCGCTGACCGTCACGCTGTTCCTGCTCGTGCGCAATGTGCGCGAGCAGCGGCTGCGCATGGCGGCACAGGCCACGCTGGCGGCCGAGCAGCAGCGCGCCATGCGCGCCTTCCAGGCCGCGCAGGAGGGGCATTGGGAGTGGGGGCCGCGCCAGGGCCGGCTGCACCTGTCGCCGCGCATGAAGGAACTGCTGGGCCTGCCGCGCGATGCGGCCCTGCCCGAGGACGCGCAGGCGCTGCTGCGTGGGCGCATGCACCCGCAGGACCTGCGCGCTCTGCGCCGCACGCTGGTGGCGCCCGCGCAGGGCCCCGGCCCGTTGTTCGACGCCACCGTGCGCATGCGCCGGCCCCGGGGCGGCTGGCGCCATGTGCGCCTGCGCGGCAACGCCTGGCGCGATGCGGCCGGCGTGCCGCTGCTGTGGTCGGGCGTGGCCGCCGACGCCAGCGACGAGGTCGACAGCCGCGCACGCGAACGCCAGCTCGAGGACCAGCTGCAGCGCGCGCGCCGGCTCGAGGCCATCGGCACGCTGGCCGGCGGTGTGGCGCACGACTTCAACAACATCCTGGCCGCCGTGCTGGGCTATGGCGAACTCGCGCGCGCGGCCGCGCCCGAGCGGTCGGACCAGGCGCGCCAGCTCGACCAGGTGCTGCAGGCCGGCCAGCGTGGCAAGGCCCTGGTCGAGCGCGTGCTGTCGTTCAGCCGCACCGCGCGCCACGCGCAGCAGCGCTTCGCGGTGCAGCCCGTGGTCGAGGAGGTGCTGCAGCTGCTGCAGGCCTCGCTGCCGGCCGGCGTGGCGCTGGCGCCCCGGCTGCACGCGCCGGCCGCCGCGGTCGCCGGCGATCCGACGCTGTTCTACGAGGCCGTGCTGAACCTGTGCACCAACGGCCTGCAGGCCATGCCGCAGGGCGGCGCGCTGCAGGTACTGCTGGACGTGGAGGAGGTGGCCGCGCCGCGCGCGCTGTTCGAAGCGCAGCTGGCGCCGGGCCGCTATGTGCGGCTGCGCGTGCAGGACAGCGGCGTAGGCATCGCGCCGCAGGCCATGGACCGCTTGTTCGAGCCCTTCTACACGACCAAGGGGCCGCGCCAGGGCACGGGCCTGGGGCTGGCCGTGGTGCATGGCGTGGTCGGCGAGCTCGGCGGTGCGATCGACGTGCAGAGCGCGCCTGGCCAGGGCGCCAGCTTCACGCTGTACCTGCCCTGCCTGGAGCTGCCGGCCGATGCGGCGCCGGCCGATGCTTCTGCGCTGCCGCTGGGCCAGGGGCAGACCGTGCTCGTGGTGGACGACGAGCCCGCGCTCGTCGCGCTGGCCGAGGAGATGCTGGCCGGGCTCGGCTACGAGGCCTTCGGCCTGGGTTCGGGCGCCGAGGCGCTGGAGCGCTTCGGCCAGGCGCCCGAACGCTTCGACCTCGTGCTGACCGACGAGCGCATGCCCGGCATGCGCGGCACCGAGCTCGTGGCCGCGCTGCGGCGCATCCGGCCCGCGCTGCCGGCCGTGCTGGTCAGCGGCTATGGCGGCCCCGAACTCGCCCAGCGCGCGGCCGAGGCCGGCGTGCGCGTGCTCGTGGCCAAGCCGCTCGCGCGCGCCGAGCTCGCGCGCGCCGTGGCGCAGGCGCTGCAGCCCCCGTTGCAAACGTAATCTGGCGGTCGCGAGGCCGCATGGATGCGTAACCGGGCGCGCGCACATTGGAGCCATGCGGAGCCGCTGGCGCTGGGCGCACCCGGCCCGCAACGAGGAAAGGAAAGCGCCATGGACAAGATCTCGCAATCCACCGCGACCCGCCGGGCCGTGCAGGCCATGGGCGTGGCGGCCGCGCTGCTGGCCGGCAACGCCATGGCCACGGAGTACGGCACCGTGGTGTCCAAGACCGCCGTCTACAACCAGGTGTCCGTGCCCGTGCAGCAATGCGTGCAGCAGGACCAGGTCAGCCGCGCGCCGGCCAGTGGCGCCGGCGCACTGATCGGCGCGCTGATCGGCGGCGGCGCCGGCAACCTGATCGGCCACGGCAGCGGCCGCGCGCTGGCCACCGGTGCCGGCGTGCTCGCCGGTGCGATCACGGGCAACAACGTGGAAGCCAACGCCGAACCCAGCATGGTCACGCCGGTCCAGCAATGCCATGTGGTGCAGCGCCTGGAGAACCATCTCGTGGGCTACGACGTGGTCTACGACTACAACGGCCAGCGCTACAGCACGCGGCTGGCCAGCGACCCTGGCGACCACGTGCCGCTCAACGTCAGCGTGACGCCGGCCGCCGCGCCCATGCAGGCCACGCCGATGGCCTACACGCCGGCCACCGTCGTGCAGCCCGTCGTGGTCGAGTCCGCACCGGTCGTGGTCCAGCGTCCCTGGGTCGCGCCGATCGGCTTGAGCGTCGATGCCGGCTGGGGCGGCGGCTGGGGCGGCCACCACTGGCGTTGAGCCGGCCGCAGGCCGGGCTGCATCCGCGCGTCGTCCCGCCGCTGCAATGCGCAACGAACAACATCTTCCCTCCTGAAAGGACTGCACCATGTACAAGGACATTGCTTCCCATTCGGCCCTCGTGGGCGCCATCGTCGGCGCCGGGGGCTATGACCGCCACGCTGCGGCGGACCACGGCTCCCACCCCTCGCATGCCGCGGCCGAGCGCGAGGCCCACCACGACCTGCAGGTGGCGCAGGTCGAGCTGTACTGCGACCACGGGCCTCAGGCCCTGGTCGCGATCCGGCACGCGATGCATGTGCTCGAAGCCTGCGACGACAAGGCCTTGGAGCCGCAGCTGGCGGTGCTCAGTGAGGCCGCCTGGCATGTGCGGCACAACGAGAGCCTGGTGGCCGTGGCGCTGCTGGACCGCGCCAAGGACCAATTGCACAGCTGAGCACGCGTGGGCGGCTGAACAGGGCTGGGCCGTGGCCCGTGCACCCGGGCCCGGCCGTGCCCGGCGCCGGCACCCGCAGCGCGCGGGGGCGTCAGGCCAGCGCCGTGGCTTCGTCCAGCAGCTCGGCCTTGCGCGCCTCCAGCTGCGCGCGCATCGCGACGAGGTCCAGCCCGCGCGCGGTGCGCGCCTTGGGGAAGAGTTCGTTGCGCTCTTCCTTGACATGGTGGTCGATGTACTCGCCCAGCACCTTGACCTTGGCATCGTGCAGCTCGGGGCCGTCGTCGCCGCTTTCGATCTGCGCGATCAGGTCCTTGGCGCTCTGGTGCTCCACCTGTGCTTCGTCCAGCAGGTCGGTCGCGCGCAGTGCGTCGCGCAGGGCCGGATAGAAGATCTCCTCCTCGATCTGCGCGTGCACCGTGAGCTGCGTGCAGATGTCGCGGGCCAGCTCCTGCTTGCGTGCGACGGAGGTGCGGCTGTGCGAGCCGATCAGCGCCTCGTACTCCTTGAAGAGCTTCTTGACGGCGCGGTGGTCTGCGTCCAGCAGGTCGCAGGCGTCCTTGGCGGTCTTGTTCGTGGGCATGGTGGGTCCTTCGTGGGTGAAAGAGCCCATGCTGACCACCGCGCCGGGCACCCCGTGTAGGCCCGCGTGCGCATCGCGGGGCACCAGCCGCCTACAGGCCTGGCGCACGCGCGCCGGTCGCCTCACGGGGCCGCGCCCTTGGCACGCCGCAGGTTGTCCCGCAGCGGCTGCGGCACGCGCTCGTCGAAGCCCAGCGCCACGCGCCGCACCTCGGGGCTGTCGGTCGGCGCATGGCCCACGCCAAGTGCGGACGCGCGCGGCGCGGCGATGGCCACCACCTGGCCCTCGACGCGGCCGATGCCCGTGATCTCGCAGGCCACGGTCTGGCCCGCATCCACGCTGCGCGAGTGGCAGGGCGTGCCCATCAGGATCACGTCGCCAGGCACGAGCGTGATGTGGCGCGCGATGTCGGCGATCACGTAGTGCGGGCCCCAGATGGTTTCCTCGCCGATCTGCGCCTCCTGCACGACGAGGCCGTTCACGTAGGTGCGCAGCGTCTGTTCGAAGATGTTCACGCCGCGCACGATGCCGGGCCCGATGGGCAGCAGCGTGTCGGCTCCCTTCACGCGCAGCATGCTGCCCTGGTCGGTGTCGCGCAGGTCCTGCAGGCCCATGTCCAGCGCGGCGCAGAAGCCTTCGATGTGGTCCCAGGCCTCGTCGGGCGTCACGTTGCGGCAGGTGCGGGCGATCACGACCGCGTACTCGCCCTCGTAGTTGAGGTAGCGGCAGTCGGCCGGCTTCAGGATCTGGCCCTGGTGGCCGTTGAGCGAGGAGGGCGGCTTGGTGAAGTAGGTCGGCGTGTCGCTGGGCCTGTCCTTGTTGCGCGTCTCCAGGCTGCGCGAGCGGTAGCTGATGTGCACCGCGATGATCTTGCTGGGCTCCACGGGCGGCAGGTAGCTCTGCGCCTGGGCGTCCAGCAGGCGGCCGTCGTCGAGCCGCAGCTGGCCGTCGTCCTGCAGCGTGCCCCAGAAGGCGGAGCCTTTCATCAGCACGCGGCGGCGCTCGATGCGCGGGCCGCGCAGCACAGCCGGGAGGTCGGTGAAGGGGAATTCGAAGTTCATGGCGTGGCTTGCGTGGGGAACCAGATGTGGACATTGCCCGTGCCGCGCGCGTTCTCGTACGCCGACAGTTGTTCGCCTGGGGCACGGCAGGCCGCGCCGCCCAGCGCACCCAGCATCTGCAGGTAGTGGGCGCCGAAGGCCTCCCAGGGTTTTTGGCGGTAGTCCGCGTCCCAGCGTTCGAGGATCAGGTCGTGCCGGCCCTGCTGGAGCAGCGCGATGGCCTGCTTGTCGCTCGCGATGTTCTCGGGCCTGGAGACGTTGCTCTCGTGGAAGATGCGCGGGTGCTTGGGCTTCCAGTCGATGCCGTTGAACTTGTGGGAGAGCGCGCCCGAGGCCAGCAGCAGCACGCGCCGGTCGCTGCGGCGGATGGCCTCGCCGATCACGTCGCCGGATTCGAGGAACTGCTGCCAGCTGCAGTTCTGGCAGCTGCTCACGCTGACCACGGGCAGGCCCGCCAGCTCCAGCCGCAGCTGCTTGACGAGGTTGATGGTCGGGTACTGGCGGCCCAGGTCGGGGTGGGCGATGGCGCGGTGGTAACCGCGCATCTCGCGCGAGACCTGCTCGATCGCGAAGGCCAGTGGGGGCAGGCCGGTGTAGTCGTAGGGCACGCCGTGCAGGTACCAGGGCATCTCGTCCGAGGTGTACATGCCGCGGTAGTGCGCACCGGCGTCGACGAGGTGGTAGCCCGTGGTGAACCAGTGGGTGTCGAACACCATCACCACATCCGGCCTGGCCTGCGCGATCTTCTCGCGCAGGCGTGCGTAGCCCGCGATGAGGTCCGAGTCCTCGCCCGCGCCCTGCAGGCGGCGGAATTCTTCGCACTGCATGAGGCCGGGATGGTGCGACACCAGGGCCGCGCCGACGATCTGTCCCATGGCGTGTCTCCTTATCGATGAGAGAAGCTGGCCTGGAACGGCTTCTTGGGCACGACCACGTCCTTGATGTCGCAGAAGAACTCGAAGCTCCAGTCTCCGCCCTCGCGGCCGATGCCGCTGCGCTTGATGCCGCCGAAGGGTGCGGCCAGGTCGCGGATGCCGAAGCTGTTGACCCAGATGAAGCCCGTGCGCACGCGTTCGGCGACGGCCGTGGCGTGCGCGGTGGCGCCATAGCACACGCCGCCCAGGCCGTAGTCCGTGCCATTGGCCAGCGCAACCGCCTCGTCGTCGGTCGCGAAGGTCTGCAAGGTCAGCACGGGGCCGAACACCTCGTTCTGCACGATCTCGTCCGTCTGCTGGAGCTTGGTGAGCATGGTGGGCTGGAAGTACTGCTTGCCGAAGGCATGCGGCGCGCCACCCCAGAGCAGCTCGGCGCCGCCCGCCAGCGCGCGCTGCACGAAGCCCTGCACGCGCTGGAGCTGGCGCGCGTGGATGATGGGGCCGACCTCGGTCGCCTCATCGCGCGGGTCACCGACGCTCAGCTTCTCGACATGGGCGCGCATGGCCGCGACGAAGGCCGTGGCCACCTTCTCGTGCACGAGAAAGCGCGTGCCGGCCAGGCAGACCTGGCCCGCGTTGCGGTACATCAGCGCACCCGTGGCGGCCGCGCCGTCCAGGTCGGCGTCCTCCAGCACGATGAACGGGCTCTTGCCGCCCAGCTCCAGGCTGCAGGGCACGAGGTTGGCGCCGGCCGCCTGGGCGACCTGCCTGGCCGTGGGCACACTGCCCGTGAACGAGATGCGCGCCACGCGCGGGTCGGCCACGAGCCGCGCGCCGGTCGTGGCGCCCTGGCCCTGCACCACGTTGAACACGCCGGGCGGCAGGCCCGCGGCGTCGGCCGCGTCCGCCAACAACGAGCAGGTCAGCGGTGCCCATTCCGGCGGCTTGAGCACGCAGCAGTTGCCGGCCGCCAGCGCCGGGCCCAGCTTCCAGGTCGACAGCATGAGCGGCGCGTTCCAGGGCGTGATGACGACGACCACGCCGGCCGGGTCGTGGCGCACGAGGTGGTGGGCCTGCTCGGTCTCGATGGGCCGGTCCTGCAGGCCCAGTGCGTGCTGGGCGAACCAGGAGATGTTGAGCATGGCGCGCGGCACCACGCCGTGGCGCATGCGCGAGAGGAGCACGCCGGCGTCCACGCTTTCGAGCCGGCAGAAGGCGTCGGCGCGTTGGCCGATCTCCTCGGCGAAGCGGTCCAGGTAGGGCTTGCGCTGGGCCGCGCTCAGCGCGCTCCAGGCCGGAAAGGCCTGCTGCGCGGCCGCGATGGCGGCCTCGGTGTGCGCGGCCAGCCCTTCGGCGATGCGGCCCAGCGGGCGCTGGTCGATCGGGCTGAAGACGTCGAAACGCTCGGCGGATGCCACACGGCGGCCGGCGATGTAGTGGTCCGGGGATACGGCGATGCCGTCGATGTCCAGCATGGCGTGGCCTTTCAGACGAAGCGCAGGCTGATTGCGCCCAGCGGACCGTAGTCGGCATGGAACACGTCGCCGGCCGCGCAGGCCACGGGCCGTGTGAACGAGCCGCCCAGCACGGTCTCGCCGGCTTGCAGGCCTTCGCCGTAGGCGGCCAGCTTGTTGGCCAGCCAGGCCACACCGTTGCCAGGGTGGTTGAGCACGGCCGCGCCCAGGCCGGATTCTTCGACCACGCCGTTCTTGAACAGCAGTGCGCCGGCCCAGCGCCAGTCCACCGCGTCCACGCGCATGGGCCGGCCGCCCAGCACGATGGCGGCGTTGGCCGCGTTGTCGGCGATGGTGTCCAGCACCTTGCGCGGTGCGCGCGTCTCGCGGTCGAACTGCTCGATGCGCGCGTCGATGAGCTCCAGCGCGGGCACCACGTAGTCGGTGGCGTTGAGCACGTCCACCAGCGTCACGCGCGGGCCCTTCAAAGGGCGCGCCAGCACGAATGCGAACTCCACCTCCAGCCGCGGCACGAGAAAGCGCTCGGCCGGCAGCTCGCTGCCCGAGGCCACCACCATGTCGTCCAGCAGCAGGCCGTGGTCGGGCTCGGTGATCTGCGAGGCGATCTGCATCGCGCGCGAGGTCAGGCCGATCTTGTGGCCGATGGCGTGGCGGCCCTCGGCGCGCTTGATGTCCATCCAGGCGCGCTGGATGGCGTAGCTGTCGGCCATGGTCATCTGCGGATGGCGGCGCGAGAACTGCGTGGTGGCGCGGCGCGCGTGTTCGGCCTCATGCAGCTCGCGCGCCAGTTCGGCGTGCAGCGCCGCAGGCAGGGCGGGTGTGCTCATGCGGGATGTCTCCTCGTGGTGTGGCCGCAGT